>JAEEVI010000015.1 GCA_016287035.1 Bacillota bacterium | reverse complement strand
GCGAGTCCTGGAACCCGCTTATCAGCAGATCCTGCAGCTGCCGCAGCGTGCCGACGTCGTCGGGAACGCGGATTATGCCCGTGACGGTCTCGAGCTTTGCCGTCACCTCGTCCGTGCTCCATGCGGTCTCGAAGCGCCTGCTCAGCGTGCGCGCGAGCTCTTCGGCCTTCGAGCCTTCGGGATCGTAGACGACTATCGCGAAGCCCTCCTGCCAGAAGCGGAATATGCTCTCGCGCCCCGCGAACCGCTCCAGCCACGACGCGACGTCGGCCATCAGGCTGTCCATGTCACGGCTGTTGAACAGGCGCGAGAAGAAGTTGAAGTTCTGTATCTTTACGAGCACGATGCAGTAGCGCTGGCGAGTCTCCATGAGGCGCCTGTTCGTGTCGTTGAAAGCTCTCCTGTTGCAGACCTGCGTCGCCTGATCCAGCGAGCCCGTGTAGTCCTCCAGGATGATCATAAGCGTGAGGATCGCGATGGATTCGAGGAACAATTCGACGAGCATATCGGGGCGCAGCGCCTGCACCGCGGTGCCTCCCATGGCGAGGATCACTACGCTGACTATGACGATGCTCTCCACCACCGAGATCGCCCGCCTGTACCTGAAGAAGAAGACGAACCCGGTGACGACGTACAGGAACGCCAGCATATAGAACGCCGGCATCATAGGTCCTCTGTGATATACAAGGTCCTGATCGATAAAGAATACGAGCTTTGTAAAGGGATTGAGAGCTATCATGAGCTCGCCCAGCAGGAACGGCACGGCGAAGGCCGCGTAAAAGCCGCGGCTCCTTCCCAGAGCGGAGCCGTTTACGTTCATGAAATACAGGGTGAGGCTCGCCGACAGCATCGTGTGCGACAGGAAGAACACCTCGTTCAAAAACATGACGACGGCATAGCTCGAATTTTCGGGATGCCACGCGAAATACACGTCCGCGACGGATGCCGCGGCGGAAATGATGCTCACCTTCAGTATGAGCATGAAAACGAAATGCTGATTGAGGAGCCTGCTCTTGAAGCCCTTCGGTGGGATATACTGCTTCTTTCTGGCGGCGATGCTGAAAATGAAGCAGAAAAAATAAACGGCCAGCGCGGCCAGATCGTAGTTAAATGTGTACATTCTATCCTTTTCCCGCACGTAAAATAATATAAGAAAAGAGCCCGATTGGCAATCGCATATTTTCATTTGATAGCATTTTCGCGCGGCGGCCGGCCGCTGTCGTTTTTTCTTTATTAAATACTGAACAACTGGTATAATAAACGAAAGTTTTCGAAAGGAGGCAAAGATATGGCCGTAACGCTCAACACGGACGAAGCCGTCGTAAAGAGGATCCGGGAAGGACTCAAGGCAAAAGGAGGCTATTGTCCCTGCCGCGTGCAGAAAACGGAGGAATACAAATGCATGTGCAAGGAGTTCCGCGATCAGATAGCCGATCCGGACTTCGAAGGCTATTGCCACTGCATGCTTTATTACAAATCTAAGGATTGATATCCGGGGAGGATAAAATGGCAGAAGTAGTACTTACAAAGGATAATTTCGAAGAAGAGGTCGTAAATTCCCCGATCCCCGTTCTGGTGGATTTCTGGGCTACCTGGTGCGGGCCCTGCCAGATGATCGCTCCGACGGTCGAGGAGATCGCGAAGGAGAACGAGGGCGTCATAAAGGTGGGCAAGGTCAACGTGGACGAGCAGCCTCAGCTCGCGGGAGATTTCGGGATCTCGTCCATACCGACTCTCATCCTATTCAAGCAGGGACGTCCCGTCGTCATGAACGTCGGTCTGCGCAGCAAGCAGGACATCGAAGCGATGTTCAAATAAGAGGCGGATACGCATCCAAAGGGCCGCGGCGAAGAGCCGCGGCCTTTTGTAACTCAGTCACTTACAGAGTCCTGCCCTTCGTGTATCATTTCTCTGTTACAGACTAAGCATTATCTTTTCCAGCTTTACCGGAGAAAACATGGATCTCGTCAAACTGCTGGCCGTTCTGGCAATCATAATAATCGCGCTCAAATTCAAGCTCAAGCTCTGGCAGGCTATAATCGTCGGCATAGCGTCGACCGTTCCGCTCTGGCAGATACCGATCGCCGAATGCGGACGCCTGATAATAAAAGCCACGACCTCGTGGAGCACCATCAGCACGTGCCTCGTCATATACGTCATAACGATGCTGCAGAAGCTTCTTGAGGAGAGGCGCCAGCTCAAGCTCGCGCAGGAGGACCTCAACGGCCTGTTCAACAACAGGCGCATCAACGGCACCGTGGCGCCGATGATCATCGGTCTGCTGCCCTCCTCCGCCGCGACGATGATGTGCGGCGAGCTTGTTGAGGACGCGGTCAAGGACGATCTCGACAAGGACACGAAGTCGTTCGTCACGTCGTATTTCCGCCACATACCCGAGAGCTTCCTGCCGACGTATCCGGCGATACTCATAATGTCGCAGCTCAGCGGCGTCGCCATAAAGGATTTCGTGCTCGGCATGCTTCCGCTCGTCTGCGCAATGTTCGCTATCGGCTGGTTCTGCTATATCCGCCCGAACGTCGGAAGCGAGACCGGTATGCCGGAGAGCACGGACAAAAAGCGCGACGCCGTAAATCTCTTAAAGCACCTCTGGCCGCTCATCGCGATAATCGTGCTCGTGCTCGTGTGCGGCATGAACACGCTCCTGGCAGCCGGCATCGTGACGGCGCTCGTATACGTCGTCTACAGGTTCAGGCTGTCCGAGCTTCCGAGGATCCTCGTGAAGGCCTTCGAGGTCAACCTCATCCTTTCGACGTATCTGTGTCTTGTGTTCAAGGAATTCATCAGCTTTACGGGCGTGATAAAAAAGCTCCCGGAGATGCTCGGCGCGCTGCCGATCCCGATGGATCTGATATTCGGGATAATATTCTTTATCGGTTCTCTCGTGGTCGGGAGCACCGCGATCGTCAGCATCTGCACGAGCATCGCGTTCACCGCGTGCCCTGCCATCGGCTGGCCGTTCATGGTGATGCTCCACAGCTACGTCTACGCGGCGATGCAGTTCAGCCCGACGCACGTCTGCCTTTTCGTCGCCACCGACTATTTCGGCTCGAGCTTCGGGGGCATCGTCAAAAAGACCTTCAAGCCCGTAGGCATATTCATGGTGGTCATACTCGTGTACTACCTGCTTCTGACGAGAGTAATACTGTAGCGCTAAAGCCCCGCCCAGAGCAGATCCATCATATTCTCCCAGTCGTACACCGCGCGGCCGGTGGCCTCCTTTATCGCGTCGCGGTATACCGCGAGCATCGTGCACTCGCAGACGATCAGCTTCACGTCCGGAGCTTCGCTGACGAGCGCCTTCGCGCAGTCGACGATCTCCCTCTTAAGTATGTCGGTGTCGACGACTCTGCCGAGTTCGTATACGACTTCGTAAAAGTGCGGCTTATCCCTGAGCCCTTTTACGTAAACGGGTATCGAAGGATCGATCCCCATCATTTCCAGCATCTCGCGGTCCACCGACTCGCTGTTGGCCGTGATCACTCCGATCCTCTGCCCTTTTCCCAGCTGCAGCGCCATGCTCGGTATGAGGCTCAGCGGCGAGAGCATGACGGGTATCCCGAACTCCTCCGCGAAATCCTTCTGGAACAGCCCCATAAAGCCGCAGCCGCCTATCAGCGCGCTCGCGCCGCCGTCGGCGAGCCTTCTGCCCGCTTCCAGCATGCTGTCCCTGAAACCGCGGTCGTGCATCCCCAGCCCGGCGAACGTCACGCCTTTGGCTGTCTCGATCTTTACGGGGAACTTGAATTCGGGCCACATGGTCTTAGCCCCGCTTCCTTTCACGGTCCTGCTTACTACGTCCAAATTGATCAGTCCCACATGCTTTTCCGTCATAGCGCACCTCCTGAAAGCCGACAAGCAAGTTATGATATGGGGTCTGTGTATTCGGGGTATGTGTAGTCGTGTATTATCGGGATCCCTGCGGCGGGGGATGTTCCGTTCGCGAAACGCGGCAGTCCGGTGACCGGTCCGCCGGTTTTCAGTCAAAGGGTTAAAAAAATACCGGAGGCAGCGTGTGCCTCCGGATGATCTGCTTTACAGATACGCGTTGCAGGCGATCTCTATGTCGTGATACTCGTTGAGGGCGTCGACGTACTCGAACTGGAGCTGCATCTTGCTCTCGGAAAGCCCCCAGCTGTAGAGGACGTTCATGACCGTGGGAACGTCGTTCATGTTATGGAGATATACGACCATGCTGTAGGCCTTGCGGATGTTGGATCCGGCAGCCTGCAGGTTGATGTCGAGGTTCGTGAGGCACTGGTTCGCGCAGGCGCGGATGTCGCTTGAGACTCTCTGCTGAGTTCCGGGGATTATCGCGCGCACGCCGCTGCCGATGACTCTCTGGCCGCATACGGCGACTCTTGAGAACGGACCTGTCGGAGTCTGGCCCTTGTCGGTGTTGACGATCTCGTGGGGGCCCTTGGCCGCGGTGATCATGAGGCGGAGCCTCGCGCCGCCCTTGAAGCCGCCCCTCTGAAGGATGACTCTGCAGGGATAGGTCGCGGGATCGGTCCATACGTCCTTCTGCGCCTGGTTGATGATGGGTCTTTCCCTCATGTCCTCCATCTCGGCGATGACGTTGACGACGTCGGTGAAGGTGAGACCGTCTTCGGCGAGCTCTTCGCCGAGGAGCCTGAAGATCTCCTTGCACTGATCCGCGGTGGACATACCGCTTACGTCTACGCCGTGAGCTACGAGCATCTCCGCTGTATCGTAATTGATGAGCTGATTCATTTTATTATCCTCCTGATATGTTACCGGCTGTCTAAGCCTTTTTTGCCATGCTCCTGCTGGCGACGAAATCGACTCCCGTGCCGCAGATATCCTTGTAGATGACGTCCCCGAGCTTTACGGGCGCCTCGACGACGACCGAATCGAGGAGCCTTACGGCCTGCTCGACGTACTTCTTGGGGATCATGCCGTTTGTTTTTACCGGGCATCTGGGAAGCGTCGAATCCTTTATCGTAACGGTCGTAGTGACGACTCTTACAGGATTCTTGAGCTCCTCCCTGCCGTATACCATTCCCTTGGGGCAGCTGTGGCCCTTCACGGCGTAATCGTTGTCCGGATCGACCTCAAGATGGCAGCCCTTGGGGCAAAGAATGCATATTATCTTTTCCATCACTTACCCTCCTGATCCACGATGCTTACTGTGAGCGTGTCGCCGGACGCCTTGTCGAGCAGTACTCCGGGGACGCGGACCTTTTCCATCTCGCCGGGCTCCATGTAGTCTCTGTTGAAGCCGCAGATCTCCTTTTCTCCGTCCGTTATGCTTATGCGGACGCTGCTGTAGATGTTCGGCACGCGGAAGCAGATGTCCACGCCGGCCTTTCCGACGTTGTCCTTGCGGATCTTCTGCGGGACCGTGTAGGAGACTCTGTCGCCGTTCTTAACGGTAAAGATATCTCCGCCCTTTTCGCCGTTCTTGATGTACTCGGCGACGGCGGCTCCGGCCTTATCGGACTCGGCCGCCACGAAGTCGACGAGGTCGTGGACGTGAAGGACGTTGCCGCAGGCGAAGATGCCGGGGATGTTCGTCTCCATGTTCTCATAGACGTACGCGCCGCTCGTCTTTCTGTCGAGCTCGACGCCCGCGCCCTTGGAGAGCTCGTTCTCGGGGATAAGACCTACCGAGAGCAGCACCGTGTCGCAGTCGAACTCCTTCTCGGTGCCGGGTATGACTTCCTTCTTGGCGTCGGTCTCGGCGACGATGACCTTCTCGATCCTGTGCTTGCCGATGATATTCGTTATATTGTGCGAGAGATAGAGGGGGATGCCGAAATCCTCCAGGCACTGCACGACGTTCCTCTTGAGGCCCTTGGGGTAGCTGCCTCTGGCGAGGATGCCTACCACCTCGGCGCCTTCGAGCTTCATCCTGCGGGCCATTATGAGGCCTATATCGCCCGTTCCGAGGATCAGTACCTTCTTTCCGCACATGTAGCCGTCCATGTTGACGAAGCGCTGAGCCATGCCGGCCGTCATTATTCCGGCAGGACGGTCGCCGGCGATGTCGATCGCGCCGCGCGTGCGCTCTCTGCAGCCCATCGCCAGAACGATGGCCTTGGCCTGGAGCTCTTCGTAGCCGTCCTTGCTGCTCATGCACTTGACCTTGTGATCTTCGGTGATCTCGAGCACCATCGTGTTGAGCTTGACCTCGATCGGAAGCTCCCTGACCATGTCGGCGAAGCGCTCCGCGAATTCGGGACCCGTGAGCTCCTCCTTGAAATAGTGGAGGCCGAAGCCGTTGTGTATGCACTGGTTGAGGATGCCGCCGAGCGCGTCGTCGCGCTCGATGATGAGGACGCTCTCAACGCCGTTTTTGCACGCGGAAACAGCCGCCGCCATTCCGGCCGCGCCGCCTCCTATGACGATAAGATCGTAATTCTTCATCAGTGCACCTCCTTTGTGGGCCCTGTGAGGATGTAGGAGCCTTCTTCGTCCATGAGGATATCGACCGGGGATACTCCGAGCTCCCTCGCGAGGATCTCGACTACCTTAGGTCCGCAGAAGCCGCCCTGGCATCTGCCAAGACCCGCGTTGCAGCGGCGCTTTATCGCGTCGACGGTGCGAGGAACGATCGGGCGGTGTATCGCGGCGACGATCTCGCCTTCCGTTACTGTCTCGCAGCGGCAGACGACCTGTCCGTAGAGCGGGTTCTCCGCTATGACGGCCTTCTTCTCTTCTTCCGACAGGAGGTGGAATACGATCCTCTTTCTCGTGTCGATGAAGTGATCCTTCTTCTTCAGCTCGAGGCCGCAGTCTCTGAGGATGTCGCACATCATCTCGGCTATGGCCGTGGAGCACGTGAGAGCGGGCGACTTCATTCCGCCGAGGTTTATGAAGTGGCTGCACTGCTCGGACTCCGCGATTATGAAATCTCCGACGTCGGTATTCGGACGGATACCGGCGTAGGTCCTGATGACTTCTCTGAAATTGATGGTCGGAACGACCTCGAGTATCCTCTGCTTGAGGATGGCCATGCGCTCCGAATCGGTAGCTACGTCGTCCGGTTCGTCGACCCTGTAGAAGTTGGGGCCTGCGAGCAGATTGCCGTGCACCGTCGGCAGTATCGTGGTCCCCTTGTATCCCTTCTCGACAGAGCAGGCGAAAACGAGCGAATGCACCTGGCTGCACTGGTTCTTGTCGAACAGGAAGTACTCGCCGGCGTCGTAGTGCTGCGTAAAGCCCTTTCCTCCGACCATGGCGTGGATCCTGTCGGCCCAGTTTCCGGCGGCGTTCACTACGTACTTGGCCTCGTAGGTGCCGTTGTTCGTCTCAACGACGAAGATGCCGTCCTTCTTAGTGATGGCCTTGACCTCCGTGGAGAGCATGACCTCCGCGCCGTTGCGCACCGCTGTTTCGGCGAGAGCTATGCAGAGCTCCCAGGGATTGACGATGCCGGCCTCGGGCGCCAGAAGACCGCCGATGACGGCGGGATTGACGTTGGGCTCCCTTTCGAGGATCTCTTCTCTTGTGATCAGACGGATGCCTTCGACGCCGTTAGCCTTGCCCTGTTCGACGAGGTGGCGTATCTTCTCCATCTGAGGCTCGTTCATCGCGACGACCATAGCGGCGATGTCCTTGCACTCTACGTCGAGCTTTTTGCAAAGCTCCTTGGACATGCGCAGGCCCTTCACGATGAGCTTTGATTCCAGCGTTCCGGGCACCGAATCGTAGCCGGCGTGGAATATCGCGTTGTTCGCCTTCGTAGCTCCGTTCGCCACGTCGTTGTCCTTTTCGAGGACTCCGATCTTAAGATCGTAGCGTGAGAGCTCGAAGGCTGCTGCGGCACCGACGATGCCGCAGCCGATGATCAAAACATCATACATGCCTTGTGATTTCTCCTTTTTTCTCCTGATAATGAATTTTTTATGCCAAAGCGGCCAGTACCGCCGCAGCGGCGCTCGCGCCCTTGTGGTAGACCAGGTTCGGCAGCCACAGGGATATCTGCGGGAACAGGATCAGTATGATCGTCGAAACGAGCATAATGATCAGGAACGGCAGCGAGCCCTTTACGACCTCCGGCATCGTCGCCGGTCCGATCTTCATGGTGGTGAAGAGGCAGATGCCGAAAGGCGGCGAAACGAATCCGATCTGAGCCATCATGATGGCTATTATTCCGAAGTGGATGAGATCGATGTTGTAGAATCCCAGAACGCTCACGAGCAGCGGTCCGAGTATAACGACTACGGTCGTTACGTTCGTGAAGCAGCCGACTACGAGGAACAGCAGGCAGAGCAGCGCCCACAGAGGTCCGGCGGTGGCTACGCGCGAGGTGATCGCGTTGTAGATCATCGTCGGCAGCTGGGCCGTCGTCATGTACCATACGAATACCTGAGCGGTGGCTACCGTGATCGTCATGGTGGCGGCTGTCGCGGTCGAGGATCTCATTACCTTGTACAGCTCCTTGAAGCTGAACGATCTGTAGATGACGCCCTCGACGAGCAGCTCGTAGAACACCGATATCACGGCCGCCTCGGTCGGAGTCGCGAGACCCGAATAGATTCCGCCGAGGATGATGACCGGGAACATGAGTCCCCAGAAGCTGTCGATCGTCTGACGGATCTTCTGCCCCATTGACAGCTTGGGCTCCTTGGGGATGCCGTGCCTTACGGCGTAAACGATGACGTATACACTCATCATGCCGGCGGTGAGGAGTCCGGGAAGGAATCCGGCGGTGAACATCTCGCCCGCGGACAGCTCCATCGCTACAGCCTGCTGCAGCATCGGGATCGAAGGCGGGATCATTACGCCGAGAGTGCCGGAAACGGTTATGATACCGAGCACCAGGATCTTGGGATAATTCCTTTCGAGCAGCTTCGGCATCATCAGTGAGCCGATGGCTACTACGCACGCGATCGAGGAACCGGTTATCGCGCCGAATATTACGCAGGCGAATATCGTCGCCACGCCCAGACCGCCGGGGAGCCTTCCGAGGTACGCGTTAACGAACTGGACTATCTTGTCGGAAGTCTTGCCCTTCGCGGCGAGGTCGCCGGATATGATGAAGAACGGTACGGCTAAAAGAAGGAAGCTGTTGCAGCCGAGGAACAGCTGCTGAGCCATTATAGTGCCGTTCTTTCCCGCCATGAGAACGCCCAGCACCGCGGAACCCATTACTACGTGAGCCACGGGGACCGAGATGACGAGCAGAACGAAGAACGCTATGAGTACGAGAGCTACGGATGATACCATTACGCAGCACCTCCTCTTATCGCCTTCTCACGTTCGGCTTCCAGAGCGACGGCGGCTTCTATCTCCTCGTCCTGCGCGGAGAGTATCTTCTTCTTGATGATCGCGTGATAGATGGACCTTATCGCCTCTATGACGTATCTCCAACCCATCACGACGACCGCGTAGCTGTAGAACGCCCATATCGGCCACATCAGCAGCTGGCTGTTGCATTCGAAGCCCCTCTTCATCTTGACGAGCTTGAGCGTCCACTGTATCGCGTATTTTCCCATGTAGAGGTACATGGCCGCGCATACGCAGAAAGCGATAGCCCTGAGGATGTGTCCGAGCCTTATGGGGACCGCCGTGACGACGGTATCCATCACCATGTGCGTGCGCAGCCTTGCGGCTATGCTGCAGCCTATCATCGTGGTGACGACGAGCATATAGCGAGAACCTTCCTCTATCCAGTACAGACCCTGCTTGCCTGTGGCTCTCAGGAATATGTTATAGATGATGAAGACGCCGAATACCAGGGTCGCTATCGTTATGAAATGCTCTTCGATGCTGATGACATGGTCGCTGAACTTGCCGTAGATCCGCGCGAGGGTCATCAGGCCCCCGCCCTTTTTTTCATTTTCCATGCATTTTCTCCTTTGGTTAAGGGGAAACAAGATAGCAAGCTTTTCCGGGCCTTTATAAGACCCGGAAAAGCGGTTATGACATGATCCTCTGAGTTTACTTGAATGCGAGGAGCTCGGCTACGGGCTTCATGTTCTCGACCTTCTCGAGGTTCACGATGGCGTCGATGAACTTCTCGATCTTTTCGGGAGCCATGTAGGGCTTCGTGAGCATCCTGAACTCTTCGACGGACTCGTCGAGGGTGTAGTTGTTGAACGGATGGCCCTTGGGATAGCGCATCTTCTTGCTGTATACGGTGCCGTCGTTCATCTCGACTTCGACGCAGATCTCGGGGAATTCGCCCGTTCCCGCGAACTTTACGAAGTGGTCGTAAGTGATGACGGGATCTCCGGGATAAGAGAACTTCTTGGTGAACTCTATGAGCTCTTCGCTGTTCCTCATCTCGTCGGTGAACCACTCGAAACCGGGCTGATACGGCTTCATGAGGTAAGCGGTGCAGCAGTAAGCGATGCTGAACATAGCGTCGATCATGCCGCGGTCGCCCTTCGCGTAATCAGCTACGAGTATGTTTGCCGGCGGGGATACCCTGATAGCCTTGATGTCCTTCATCTGGAACTTGTGAGCCTCGTACAGCTCGGAGAGAGCGTCTACGGGAGCCTCGATCCAGATGTTGACCGGCCATCTCTTGGTGACGATGGTGTTGGTGAGCCATTCTTTCTTCCAGCCCTTGGTGTACCACTCGGTCCTGTGCTGGTCGGAGATCATTCTCCAGAGGCCGTCCCAGTCGTCGAGAGCGTTGTAGCCGTTGTCGAAACCGGCTTCGACGATCTGAGCGCCGAGGACGCCGTTTCTGGAAGCGATGCCCTGAGCATAGTGCCAGATGTCGGACTGGCTTCCGTTGTGAGCGTGCTTATTGGTCGCTACCTGCATGTGATAGGAAGCCGCCATGAACAGCTGCTCGAACTTCTTGGGATCCTTGTCCAGGCCCATCGCCTTGCCCGCGCAGATCGTGGAGGCGAGGATGGATACGCTCAGGAGCGGGAACCTGAAGCCTTCGTTTACATAGTCTCTGGTCGGCTGCATCGCCATGCCGGCGCGCAGGTAACCTTCGTAAGCCGTTACGGCGTTAAGGATGTAATCTCTGCCGGACTTCTCGTCTCTCTCAGCGAAACCGAGAGCTACGGGGATGACGCAGGGACCGGGGTGGCCGATCCAGGAGCAGTCCTCCTGGTCGAGGATGTCAGTCATCGTTCCGTTGGCGAAGCAGGCGTTCTCGATGGGTACCTTCTTGCCGTCGGAGCACCATACGGTGGCTTCCTCGGCTCCGCCCTTGAACTGAGCGAGCTTGATGCTCCTCTTGTTCTGCTCGGTCGGAGAGGAAGCGATGGATACGCCGATGATGTGCAGCGTCATCCTCTTGACCTGGTCGATAACGTCCTGAGGGATATCTTCGAACTTGAGAGCGCAAAGATTCTCAGTGAGCTGCTTTGTGTAAGACTTTTCCATTTTTTCTCCTTACTTTAAACTAAACTATAAAGACTACGCTTCGTGAGTCACGACGACGCGGCCCATGACCTTTCCCGCGCGGAGAAGATCCAGCGCTTCGTTGGTCTGGTCCAGGGGCACGACTCTGTCGATGATCGGTTTGAGGATGCCTCTCGCTACAAGGTCGAGAGCCTCTCTCATATCGTTTATCGTTCCGTTGCGGACGCCGAGGATCTGGCATTCGTCCATCGCCATGTGCTGCGCGTCGAACGAGTTCTCGTTGCCTCCGACGAAGGATATAAGGATATAACGACCGCTTCGGTCGAGTTTGTCGTTGAAATTGTCGTGTGCGAACTGGACTCTGCCTATCATGTCGACGATCACGTCGTATTTTTCCCCGTTTGACGCGAACTCATCGTACAGGATGGCGTGCTGAGCGCCGAGCTGCCTGGCCATCTCCAGCTTCTCGGGGATGACGTCGACTGCCGTCACCTCCGCGCCCATAGAGGGCAGGAACTGGACGCCGTGGATGCCGAGGCCGCCTACGCCGAGAAGAGCGACTCTGTCGCCCTGCTTTATATTGGCCTTCTGCATCGCGTGATAGATAGTGAGGATAGCGCAGGGGACCACGCAGGCGTCGGTGAACGATACCTGATCGGGGATCTCCACTGCCAGATGCGCCTTGCAGGTCACATATTCGCCCAGACCTCCGGGAAGCTCGAAGCCGAGCCTCGGGGGGACCGTGGCGCACATGTTGTAAGCACCTTCCTTGCAGGGTTTGCATACGCCGCAGGAGTTGTAGAGATGGAGAGCGACCCTCTTGCCCATGAGCGAGGGATCGGCACCCTCTCCAAGCCCTACGACCGTTCCTGCGATCTCGTGCCCCAGAATATGGGGAAGGGGGCCGACCGGAATCAGCCCCTTTATAACCTTAAGATCGGTGCCACAAAGCCCTGTTGCAGCGACTTTTACCAGGATCTCGCCGGCCTTCGGTTCAGGAACTTCGATGTCCTGAAGGACCAGCTCTTCATGGTAGCCGTTTAACACCATTGCTTTCATAGCATTCTCCTTGAATACTTTCCCCTGTTTTGAGGTCTGTCAGACTACTTGCGCGCTGCCTC
Source organism: Bacillota bacterium (assembly GCA_016287035.1). Taxonomy (GTDB): domain Bacteria; phylum Bacillota; class Clostridia; order Peptostreptococcales; family Anaerovoracaceae; genus UBA1764. Next base: position 1,751 of record JAEEVI010000015.1, on the reverse strand, counting down.
GATGCACTCGATCATCGTGTTGTAGAGAGACGGATTGATCTTGCTGTGCTTCTCCCAGACAGGAGCTACAGCTTCTCTGAAGCCGGCCTTTGCCTCGTCGGTCAGTTCGCTGTTCCTGATGAAGGTGAGACCTTCGATAGCGGAGACTGCCTCGATAGCATCCTCGTTCATCTTCTTCTGATCGTTGAACGCGAGGGTCTGAGCTTCCTCAGCGCACTCCATGAACAGAGCCTTGTCCTCGTCGGTCAGCTTGTCGTTCCAGCAATCCAGGGATACTACGCAGTGGATGGTCTGGAAGTACATTCTCATTTCGGTCACGAACTTCTCAACTTCGTAGAACTTGTAACCATACCAGAACGGGAGGGAGTTATCCTCGCCGTCAACGCTGCCCTGCTGCAGAGAGGTGTACAGCTCCGCGAAAGCGATGGTAGCGGTGGAGGCGCCGAGTGCCGCATAGGAATCGGTGTAGATGTCGCCTGCCTGGATACGGAACGTGAGGTCGGAGAAGTCCTTGACTTCCTTGATGCTGTGCTTTGCGTTGCCGCAGCTTCTGTACAGAGCGCTGGCTACGCCGATGTACTTGAACAGGCCGTAGCTGTCGACGGTCTCCATCTGCTGCTTCTGGAAATCGGAGCCGGAAGCGATGCTGCCGACCGCGTACCATTCGTCATCGCTGGCGAACATGAAGGGAAGCAGAGTGAGGGAGATCTCGGGAGCGACGGAGGTGAAGGTACCATCGGAGAGGGTAGCCATATCGAGGTCGCCGCTGATGATCTGGTCGAGCATGTCGCCTTCGGATCCGAGCGTTCCGCCGGGATAGAAGTCGAACGTGATCATGCCGTTGGACTTTTCGGTCATGAGATCCATGAAGTGGTGAGCGAAGAGCTTCTGGTTGTCGTAGTCGCCTTCGTTGCCGAGCTTACCGAAAGACAGCACGAGCGGTTCGGTGCGGCTGTAGCCTGCGGGCTGCGCGGGAGCTGCGGGAGCTGCCGGTGCTGCGGGTGCTGCCGGAGCCGCGGGAGCTGCGGGTGCTGCCGGAGCCGCGGGAGCGGTGTTAGCGGTGCTTCCGCCGCCGCATGCAGCAAGTCCGAATACCATGATTGCCGCCAATAAGATTGCTATAAGCTTTTTCATTACTTTAAAACCTCCTAAATTTTTAAGTAACTATCTCTAACAACAGATATCCCTCTAATCCTTGTACTTATCGGGATAGGCTCTGTTGCGGGGAACGATCTCGATCCAGTGGTCGTCCGGATCCTTAACGAAATAAACGCCTCTCTTCTCGCTCTCAAAGCAGACTATGCCCATATCCTTGTGAAACTGAAGAGATTCCTGGAAATTGTCCGGCATAAAAGCCAGATGGGGAATAAAACCTCCCGCGACTTCGTGCTCTCCGGGTTTATAGACATCCATGTCCTTATACCACGTGAGCTCCAGCCTGTGACCGCCCTCTTCGATCTCGAGGAACGCAAGCTTGAAGCCCATCTCCGGGCGTTCGACCTCGCGGACCACCTTCATCCCGAATGCCTTCCCGTAAAACTCGATGCTGCGAGCCAGGTCCGTCACCGTGATGTTGGTGTGAATAGCTGTGAATTTCATCTTCACACCCTCCTGATAATCTTAAATTTTTAACGCACCTTACAAGAACTTATTCAGAGTTCTTGTTTTGTATTGTAATATTTCTGTAACAATTCGTCAATAATTATTATCTACCGCAATTTCGCGTTTCGGACAGCGCACCTCTATCCGAT
>JAEEVI010000219.1 GCA_016287035.1 Bacillota bacterium | reverse complement strand
TATGCCGGCAGCGCGCTGATGGCTTACAACATATACCGCTACGTGGATTTCTCCGTTGACGTCCGCAAGCGCGGAAACTGGGACAGGGAGCAGAGGCTCCTGCAGCTTCCCATCTGGCTTCTTATATTGTTTTTTATCGGATATCTGATCGTGGGGATCTTCGGAAAGCCCGATCTCGTCATGGCGGGTATTCTTTTCGGCGGGAGCATTTTCGTATTCGTCATGCTCGTTCTCATACGCCGCATATTCGACAGGATACAGGAGAACGAACAGCTCGAGGTCAGGCTCAGCGCGGCCGAGGAGGCCAGCAAGGCGAAGACGTTCTTCCTTTCCAATATGTCCCACGATATACGCACGCCTCTCAACGCCATCATCGGATATACCGCGCTGGCAAACCGCGAGGGCGTCACGAGCGAAGAGAAAAGCGGATTCATCGGCAAGATCGATATTGCCGGACGCCAGCTGCTGGAGATCGTGAACGACGTGCTGGACATGAGCCGCATCGAAAGCGGGAAGTTCAGCCTGGAGCCGGCCCGTGTCGACCTGGAGAACTGCATCAGTGAGGTGAGCGATCTGGTCAGGACGCAGCTGGAGTCAAAGAAGATCGATTTTACAGTATCCTGCCTTGTTTCTCATAAATGGGTGATGTGCGACAAGGTGATGCTCGACCGCGCCCTGATGAACCTGCTCTGCAACGCGGGGAAGTTTACGGAGGAAAACGGCAGCGTGTCTCTGACCGTGACCGAGCTTTCCGGAGACGGACAGACAGGCAGCTACGAGATCCGGGTAAAGGACACCGGTATAGGCATGAGCCCGGAATTCGCTGAGCGCCTGTTCACGCCATTTGAGCGCGAACGCACCTCGACGGTCAGCAGGATACAGGGAACGGGACTTGGCCTTGCGATCACTAAGAGCATCATAGATATGATGGGCGGAAGCATAGCCGTCCAAACAGAGAAGGGCAGGGGCTCTGAGTTTACCGTTGACGTCAGCTTCCCTCTGGCCTCGCCGGAGGATGAGACCCTCTCCGCCGGAGAGGAGGATATCTCTTTCGAGGGCAGGCGCGCCCTGCTGGTCGAAGACAACATGATCAACATGGAGATCGCGCAGATGCTGCTCGAGCACGCGGGATTTCTGATCGAAACCGCGGAGAACGGAAAGCTCGCCGTTGAAATGACGGCTGCGTCCGAGCCGGGGTACTACGACGTGATTCTCATGGATATACAGATGCCTGTCATGGACGGATATACGGCGGCTCAGGCGATACGGGCGCTTCCCGATCCGGATCTCGCAGGCATTCCCATCATAGCCATGACGGCAAACGCGTTCCAGGAGGATATAAAGAAGGCCGAGTCGGTCGGAATGAACGGGCATATCGCAAAGCCCCTCGACGTTCCGGCCATGAAGGCGACTCTGCAGCGCGTGCTCAAAAGCTCGTCGAAACAATGATCTGAACAGCCGCCCGCCCTGCCGGGAGCGGAGGGACAAAAGCATGAAATACGAAGACATAATCCGGAACAAGGAAATACTCGAGTATTACAGGAGAGGCAGCGCGATACTCGGAGAGCTCGGCTTTACCGATCACTCGACGGCCCATACCACGCTGGTGGCGGAAAGGGCGGCGGAGATACTGAAGTCCTTCGGATACGGTCCTGACGTGATGGAGCTGGCCAAAATAGCGGGCTTCATGCACGATATAGGCAATGCGATCAACAGGCATCACCACGCCGAATACGGCGCTCTGCTGGCCAACGAGATCCTGAAGGAGACCGACCTCGGCCTCGAGGACAGGGTCAGGATAGTCTCAGCCATAGCAAACCACGACGAATCCTACGGAGTGGCGTCGGATCCGGTCTCAGCCGCGCTCATCATCGCGGACAAGACCGACGTGCGCAGGAGCCGCGTGCGCGAAAGAGACCCCATGCAGTTCGACATTCACGACAGGGTCAATCACGCGGTCACAAATACCGAACTCGAGTGCGATCCAAATGAAAAGCTCATAACGCTGCACCTTACGGTCGATGAGGATATCTGCACGATGTACGAGTACTTCGACATCTTCCTCGACCGCATGACCATGTGCTCGCGCGCCGCGAGAGTTCTGGGCGCGCAGTTTTCACTGAAGGTAAACGGACAGAAGGTCCTGTAATGTGTTATAATCTATAAAATAACCGCAGCTGCAAAGCGCGGCCGGAACGCGAAGGCGGCGCTTTGAGAGCTTTGCGTTTCATGTATTTTGTGGAATGGTCAAGGATTACATCGTTCAAAACTGGGCTCTTATCCTGATACTGCTGGCCTTCGCGGTCATGCTCAGGACGACGGTCTTTCTGGATAATAATGCAAAGAGGCGCATGTCGATACTCATTGTTTTCGTCGCGCTTCTTTCGGTCAGCGTCTTCTATGAATTCTGGCTAGCGGGGCTCGGGCTGAAGCCGGAGGTCCGCATAGTTCTCATGGCGGTCAGATACAGCGCGACTCCGATGATGGTCGCGATGATCCTTTACGCTCTGGTAAAGAGGAGCCGCTGGCAGGTGTTCATTCCCGCCGCGGCGATGACCGTAATAGACTTCATATCGATATTCAACGGCGTGGTCTTCAGCCTCGGCGACAGCGGAGCGCTCAGGCGCGGTCCGTTCGGATATCTGCCCTTCATAATGGCCGGCATTTACTGCGTCGTCCTTGTCTGCATCCTTTACAGGCAGTGCAACAAGCAGGCTACGGAGATCATTCCGATAGTTTTCCTCGGCTTCGCTTTTCTGACCGGACTGCTGTTTCCCTTCGTTCTCGGAAGAGCGTACGCGCAGATATTCTGCCCGACGATAGCGATCGCGCTGTTCGTATACTACGTCTTCTCGATACTTCAGCTGACGACCAAGGACGCCCTTACGGGCCTTCTTAACCGCCAGGCCTACTATGCCGCGGTCGGCGGCGACGCCAGAGACGTTACCGCTCTGGTCTCCATCGATATGAACGGGCTCAAGGCTCTGAACGATACCGAGGGGCATCTGGCGGGCGATGAGGCCCTGCAGAGCCTTGCGCTGTGCTTCATGAACGCTGCCGGT
>JAEEVI010000218.1 GCA_016287035.1 Bacillota bacterium | reverse complement strand
GATCTACAACGCTCTCGTCGCCGGAGCGAGAAACACGATAAGCGTCGGTCTCGCCTGCGCGACCGCGGGCATAATCGCAGGAGTCGTCACGATGACCGGCCTCGGCCAGGATCTCGTCAACATAATCCACGGCATAGCGGGGAACAACCTTTTCTTCGGCCTCGTCCTCACGATGGTCGCGTGCATCATACTCGGCATGGGCGTTCCAACGACCGCGAACTACGTGATAATGGCAACGACGTGCGCGCAGATACTCATAAAGATGGACGTGGTCCCGATCGCGGCGCACATGTTCGTGTTCTATTTCGGCATCGTCGCTGACATAACTCCGCCTGTCGCGCTCGCCGCCTACGCGGGCTCGGCTATAGCCAAGAGCAATCCGATAAAGACCGGCGTCAACGCCACGAAGCTGGCGATAGCCGCTTTCATCGTGCCTTACGTCTGCGTGTTCAGCCCCGCGCTGCTGCTCGTGGAGACGACGATACCGGAGGTGGCGCTCATAGTCGTCACGGCATGTCTTGGCATGTTCTCTGTGGCCGTCGGCATGGAGGGCTTCCTGCTGGCGAAGGTCCACGTCGTCCTCAGGCTGATATCCGTCGGAGCCGGCCTGCTGCTCATAATGCCGGGCCTTGTTACGGACTTCATAGGTCTGGCGCTGTTCGCCGGAGTCTTCGCGGTGCAGATGATAGCGCGGAGAAGGACTTCCGCCGCATGATCTTCGAAAAACCGGCGAAAAAAGACGCATATCTTTAATTATAAAAGGCGTATATGGTGTAGAATATGTTTACACAGCCTTTTTATAAAACAAGGAGGATAACATGTATAAGATCGTTCGAAAAAAGCCTTTAAATCCTACGGTCACCCAGATGGATATCGAAGCGCCGCTCGTGGCCAATAAGGCTCTTCCCGGACAGTTCATCATCCTTCGCGTCGACGCGGACGGAGAGCGGATCCCCCTCACCGTCGCCGGTACGAACAAGGAGGACGGCACTGTCAGAATAATCTTCCAGATAGTCGGCGCGACTACGGAGATACTCAATCACAAGGAAGCCGGCGAATACATCGAGGATTTCGCGGGTCCTTTAGGAAAACCGTCCGAGATCGAAGGCCGCAAAAAGGTCTGCATCGTAGGAGGCGGCGTCGGATGCGCCATAGCTCTGCCTCTGGCTCAGGCCCTTCACGCGCAGGGGACCGAGGTCGTCAGCATAATAGGCTTCCGCACGAAGGATCTTCTCATACTCGAAGACGAGTTCGGAGCATGTTCCGATAAACTCATAGTCATGACGGACGACGGCTCCTACGGCCGCCACGGCAACGTCACGGTGCCTCTCAAGGAGCTGCTCGAGGCAGGAGAGAAGTTCGACGAGGTCATAGCTATCGGACCGCTCATCATGATGAAGTTCACCGTCCTCACGGTCAAGCCCTTCGGCATTCCCTGCACGATATCCATGAACCCGATAATGATCGACGGTACCGGAATGTGCGGAGGCTGCAGGCTCACGCTCCACAGGGACGGAAAGAAGATCACGCAGTTCGCGTGCGTCGACGGGCCGGACTTCAACGGCTACGAGGTCGATTTCGACGAGGCGATGTCGCGCAGCAGAACTTATTTCGATTTCGAGCGCAAGGCCCACGAAGAAGCCTGCAATCTGTTTAAGAACGCGTAGGAGGTGCTGAAATGGCTATTGATCCCAAGAAACACGAGATGCCGACCCAGGACCCGATAGAAAGGTCTCACAATTACAACGAGGTCGCGCTGGGTTATACGGCGGAGATAGCTGTCGCGGAAGCGCAGCGCTGCCTTAACTGCAAGAACAAGCCCTGCGTTGCGGGATGTCCCGTCAACATAGAGATCCCCGAGTTCATCATGCACATCAAGGACGGTGAATTCGAGGAAGCGTACCAGTCTATAACGAGATACAGCTCTCTGCCCGCTATCTGCGGCAGAGTCTGCCCGCAGGAGACCCAGTGCGAGTCCAAGTGCACGATGGGCATCAAGTTCGAGCCTGTCGGAATAGGCCGCCTCGAAAGATTCGTGGCGGACTGGCACAATGCGAACGTCTCGGCAAAACCCGTAAAACCCGCCTCCAACGGGCATAAGGTCGCTGTCGTAGGCTCCGGTCCCTCCGGACTCACCTGCGCGGGCGAGCTCGCCAAGAAGGGCTATCAGGTCACGATATTCGAAGCGCTGCACGCCCCCGGCGGAGTGCTCGTTTACGGCATCCCCGAGTTCCGTCTCCCCAAGGCGATCGTCGCCAAGGAGGTC
>JAEEVI010000217.1 GCA_016287035.1 Bacillota bacterium | reverse complement strand
GGACCGAACGGAGAGCCCGCAGGACTGCACTTCATAGGGCTCTGCTATGGCGGCGATTGCGCCGTCTTCAGGGAACAGAGCAGACCGAGAGGCAGGGAGTACGTAAGGACCGCCGCGGTGAGGAACATGTTCCTGCACCTTTACAGGACGCTGTTCAGATAATCATTGACATTAATTACATAATATGGTATTATAGCCGCGTAAAATACTTCTTGACAGAAGCGGTCCAAGGCAATATTATTAGATAGAACAAATGTTCTTTTCGTCGTGCCGTATGTTCGGCAGTGGAGGTTCTATGGCAGCGATCAACGATAAAAATACGGATAAGTCCGAAAAAGACAGGGCTCTGGAAGCGGCGCTCCTGCAGATAGACAAGAAGTTCGGCAAGGGCTCGGTCATGAGCCTGGGCGACAGAAGCGCCAGCCTGAACGTGGAGGCCATCCCCACGGGATCGGTCAGCCTCGACATCGCCTGCGGCGTAGGCGGCGTTCCCAAGGGAAGGATCATCGAGGTATACGGTCCGGAATCCTCCGGAAAGACGACGCTCGCGCTGCACATAATAGCGGAGGCCCAGAAGCAGGGCGGACGCGCGGCATTCATAGACGCGGAGCACGCGCTCGATCCGATATACGCCAGAAACCTCGGCGTAGACATAGACGACCTCCTCGTATCCCAGCCGGATACGGGCGAAGACGCGCTGGAGATATGCGAGATGCTCGTAAGGAGCGGCGCGATCGCGGTCGTGGTCATAGACTCCGTAGCGGCGCTCGTTCCCAAGGCGGAGATCCAGGGCGAGATGGGCGATTCGCACGTGGGCCTGCAGGCGAGGCTCATGTCGCAGGCGCTGCGCAAGCTCACGGCCGTAGTCAGCAAGACGAATACGACCGTCGTCTTCATAAACCAGCTCAGGGAAAAGGTCGGCGTCATGTTCGGAAATCCCGAGACCACCACAGGCGGCAGGGCTCTCAAGTTCTATTCGTCCGTCAGGCTCGACGTTCGCCGCATAGAGGCGATCAAGGTCGGAGATACCGTCGTCGGCAACAGGACGAGGGTCAAGGTCGTAAAGAACAAGGTCGCGCCTCCCTTCAGGATGACGGAGTTCGACATAATGTACGGCGAAGGCATATCCAAGGCCGGAGACGTCCTGGACTGCGCCGTGGAGGCAGGTCTCATAGACAAGTCCGGCGCGTGGTACAGCATGAACGGCGAGCGCATAGGGCAGGGCCGCGAGAACACCAAGGAATACCTCAAGCAGCGTCCGGAGCTCCTCAGCAGCCTGGAGGACCAGATCCGTTCCAAGTACGTCGCAAGGCGCGACGACAGCCTCTCCGAGGACGAGGAGGAGCTCCTCGCCGACGAGGACGGCGTCATCATCGAATGATCTTCGGATCTCAAAAAAACTTGCAGTAAGCGCAAAAATGGCTGTCGGTTCCGCTTGACAGCCATTTGCTATTTTGTTATTATCCTTCTGTTGCCGCTCTAAGTGGGTCTTTTTCAAGTGCCTAAAAAGCCACCTACACCGGCGAGCCCGTATATTTAAGGAGGAAAACAGATGTACGCAGTAGTACAGACCGGCGGAAAGCAGTATCGCGTTTCCAAAGGAGACATCATCACAGTCGAAAAGCTCTCTGCAGAGGCGGGAGCAAACATCACCCTCGACGAGGTGCTCGTCGTAGGCGGAGATGAGACCATCGTCGGCAAGCCCTTCGTGGAAGGCGCATGCGTCGAAGGAACAGTCGTTGAGAACGGCAAAGGCAAGAAGGTAATCATCTACAAGTACAAGGCAAAGAAGGACTACAGCAAGAAGCAGGGTCACCGTCAGCCTTATACGAAGATCGAGATCAAGGACATCCTTCTCGGCGGAAAGACCGCTTCGAAGGAAGAAGCGCCCGCGGAAGCTCCCAAGGCGGCCGAAGGCGTATCCTTAAAGTCGATGAAGAAAGCGGAGCTCATCGAGTTCGCGCAGTCCAAGGGTATCGAACTCAATCCCAGGGCTACGAACGCCGAGATGATCGCCGTTATCGAAGAAGCTCTTAAGTAATTGAACCGGAGGTGAGATACTATGGCAAGTAAAAAGGGTGTAGGCAGCTCCAAGAACGGCCGCGACAGCGAGTCCAAACGTCTGGGAGTCAAGAGAGCCGACGGTCAGTTCGTAAGCGCAGGAACGATCCTCGTCCGTCAGAGAGGTACGAAGATCCATCCGGGAAATAACGTAGGCATCGGCGGAGACGATACTCTGTTCGCGATGCAGGACGGCGTCGTAAAGTTCGAGAGAAAGGACAAGACCCGCAAGCAGGTAAGCGTTTATTCCAAGGAAGCTTAAAAGCGTCTGAGGGCCTCTACTTCGGTAGAGGCCTTTTTTATTCACGGAGGCGGCTTTTCGCCGTAGCGATATGTTTGTAGATAAAGCCCAGATAACCATAAAGTCCGGAAAGGGAGGCAACGGCGCCGTTTCGTTCAGGCGCGAGCCTTTTATCCCTCAGGGAGGCCCGGACGGAGGCAACGGAGGACGCGGCGGAGACGTTGTCATACTCGCCGACAGGAACCTCCGCACGCTTATGGACTTCAGATATAAGCGCAGATATGAGGCGCAGAACGGCGAGGACGGCCGCGGAAGGCAGCAGTTCGGAAAGGACGGGGAGGACCTCATTATACGAGTGCCGACAGGCACGGTCATCTACGAGAACGGCAGCGTCATCGCCGATATGACAGAGGACGGCCAGAGGTACGTCGCGGCGAAGGGCGGCAGAGGCGGCAAGGGCAACGTCATGTTCAAGAATTCCGTGCGTCAGGCTCCCAACTTCGCGGAGGCCGGAGGCGCGGCGAGGGAAAAGACAATAGATCTCGAGCTGAAGCTTATAGCCGACGTAGGCCTCATAGGCTATCCCAACGTCGGAAAATCGACGCTGCTCTCGGTAAGCACGAGCGCGGCGCCCAAGATCGCCAATTATCATTTCACGACCCTGACACCGAATCTCGGCGTAGTGTACATATACGACTCGTCGTTCGTCATGGCCGACATACCAGGTCTTATCGAAGGCGCTTCGCAGGGCTCGGGCCTCGGGCTCGACTTCCTCAAGCACATCGAAAGGACGAAGGTCCTCATACACGTCGTGGACGTGTCCGGAAGCGAGGGAAGAGATCCGATCGACGATTTCGAAAAGATAAACGCCGAGCTTTCGGGCTACAGCCCGCTTCTTGCGAAAAAGCCGCAGCTCGTCGCCGCGAACAAGACCGATATGGCCGACAGCGAGGCCTTCGAGAGGCTGCGCGCGCACGTCGAGAGCAAAGGCATAAAATGTCTTCCGATGTGCGCCCCGGTAAGGGAGGGCGTCGAAGAGGTCCTCAAGCAGGCTTACAGTCTTCTCCTTCAGGCGCGCGAAAGCGAGCCCGAGGACATCTCCGTCCCGTACGCCGCTCAGCAGAACGAAGAGGATCCCGATTACAGGGAAGTGGAGGTGAAGAAGCTCTCCTCCGGCGTGTTCCTCGTCACGGGAAAACAGCTCGAGAAGATATTCAACTCCACGAATTTCAACGATATGGGCTCTCTGCGATATCTCTATAAATACATAGAGGGCAAGGGCGCCATCGAGAAGATGCTCGCCATGGGGCTCGAAGAGGGCGATACCATACGCGTCATAGACTACGATTTCGAATACATAGACGAATAGATGAGCAGCGTTCAGAAACAGCTCGACAGGCTCCTTCCGAAGGTGGAGAAGCCTGCCAGATACATAGGAGGAGAACTTAACAGCGTCGTAAAGGAAGCGCGGGAGGATATGCTGCGCTTCGCTTTCTGTTTTCCCGACAGCTACGAGATAGGCATGTCCTATGTGGGGCTGCAGCTGCTCTACTACCTCGTCAACAAGCACGAGGATCTCTGGTGCGAACGCGCTTTCGCCCCGGCAAAGGACATGGCCCGCGAGATGGAGGCCGCCGGAGTTCCGCTATATACGCTCGAGAGCAAGACGCCGCTTCGCGAATGCGACGTCATCGGCTTCACGCTGCAGTACGAGCTCTGCTATACGAACATACTGTACATGCTGAAGCTCGCCGGAGTCCCTCTCAGGGCGGCGGACCGCGCGGAGGACGATCCTGTCGTGATAGCCGGCGGACCGTGCTGCTTCAACGCGGAACCCGTGGCGGACTTCTTCGACATAGTCCAGGTCGGCGACGGAGAGGAGCAGCTTATCGAGATACTCGAACTCGCCAGGCAGAGGAAGCTCGAAGGCTGGAGCAGGGAGGAGCTCCTTCGCAGGGCATGCTCCGTACAGGGGATATACGTGCCGTCCTTCTACGAGCCGCTTTACGGCGAGGACGGCAGATACGCCGGATATAAAAAGCTATTCGAAGGCGCGCCCGACGTCGTCCTTCGCGAGTTCCTCGACGATCTCAACACCGTCGACTATCCGCACAAAACGCTCGTTCCGCTCGTGGAAGTCGTGCACGACAGGCCTTCGGTCGAGATATTCAGAGGCTGCACGAGGGGCTGCAGGTTCTGCCAGGCGGGCATGAACTACCGCCCGGTGCGCGAGCGCTCGAAGGACGAGGTGGTCAGCATAGCAAAGGACCAGCTTGCCGACAGCGGTCATCAGGAGGTGTCCGTCCTGTCGCTCTCGACTTCGGATTACTCCGAGTTCGAGCCGATGGTGCTGGAGCTAATGGATTACTGCCGTCCGCGTCAGATAGGGATCTCGCTTCCCTCGCTGCGCATGGACAATTTCAGCTTCAGGATACTCGACGAGCTTCAGGGCGTGCGCAAGACCGGGCTCACATTCGCGGCCGAGGCGGGCACGCAGAGGCTGCGCGACGTTATAAACAAGAACGTCACGGAGGAGCACATCATGACGGCTCTTTCCAGGGCCATGGAGATGGGCTGGAACGCCGTGAAGATATACTTCATGATGGGGCTTCCGACCGAGACATACGAGGATCTCGACGGCATCGTTGACCTCGCTTCGAGGATCATGGAGCTGGCGAAGGAGAAGCGCGAGTTCACGCACGGAAGGTTCAACGTCAACATAAGCGTGTCGAATTTCGTCCCGAAGCCCGATACGCCTTTCATGTGGTGCGCCCAGAACACCGAGGAGGAGTTCGAGAAGAAGCACGTCTATCTGCGCGACAGGCTCAGAAAGATAAAGGGCGTCAATTACAGATATCACGGAAGCTACGGCAGCCATCTGGAGGCACTTCTGGCAAGAGGCGGAAGATATCTTTGCGGAGCGCTCCTGTGCGCGTTCGAGAAGTACGGATGCTTCTTCGACGCGTGGACGGAGAGCTTCAACATACAGGGCTGGAAGAGCGCGCTCCGCGAGTGCGGCATCGGCGAGGACGATCCCGCTTACGGACCACTGGATCCCGCGGATCCGCAGCCCTGGGAGATCATCGACTGCGGCATAAAGAAGGAGTTCTTCCTGCGCGAGTGGGAGAGGGCGCAGCGCGGCGAGACGACGCCCGACTGCAGATACGGCTGCAACGACTGCGGCATAAACGCGCACGCGACGTGCAGGTTCGCCGGCTCTCTGACGGCCGTTAAGGAAGGATCGGAGGCGGCGCGATGACGGAAGGCAACTTCAGATACGTCCTGCGCTTTTACAAGCGCGGCAACATGCGCTTCATATCGCATCTCGACCTTCAGAGGCTCTTTAAGCGCGTGCTATACAGGGCCGGCATCGACGTCGACTTCACAAAGGGTTTCAACCCGCATCCTAAGATCAATATCGTGCAGCCGCTGTCCCTCGGGTTCGAATCCGAATGCGAGTATTTCGAGATGGAATGCCTCAGCGAGCAGGATACCGAGACCCTCTGCGAAAGGCTTAACGCGGCTATGCCGGCGGGGCTTGCTTTTACCGGATGCAGGCGCATACCGCTCGACAAGAAGAACCTGTCGGCGTTTACGTTTGCGGCCGAGTATATCGTCGATCTTCCGTGCAGCCCATTCGAAACGGGCGATATTCTGGCTCAGGAGACCGTTCCCGTGCTGAAGAGGGACAAGAAGACGAAGGCGATGGTCGAAAAGGACGCGAAGCCTCTTATCATATCGGTCTCGCAGCCATGCGCCACGGAAAACGGGTGCCGCTGCGTGATGATCCTCAGAGCCGCGAGCAACGAGACGCTCAACCCGCTCAACCTCGCCGAAGCGATGCTCAGATACAAAGGGATCGGATACGTAAAAGAGGATATACGGATAACGAGGACCGCGATATACGGGCAGAAGGGCGGCGGGCTCGTGCCCGTGTGCGATATCTTCTGAGAGCAAATAAAGAGGCCGCCGGCACCGCATAAGCGCCGGCGGCCTTTTCATTCGTTACGGCTGGAAAGACGAGGCCTACACCGTGAGGTCCGCGCCGCAGTTGCGGCAGAACCTTCCGTTCGCCTCGTTCGGCTGTCCGCAGGTCGGGCAGACGTCGAGATATTTCGGCTCGCTGAACAGCTCGTCGACGGGAGCGGCCTGTACGGGTTCCGGCGCGGCGGCGAGGATCTCGGGTATCTCGGTCTCGGTGTCCAGGACTCCTTCCGCCTCGTCCGCGGGGGCCTCTTCGGACGCTTCCGCGGGCGCTTCTGACAGTTCTACGGCTGTATCTTCTTTCGGAGCGTCCTGCGCCGGTGTTTCCTCCGCCTCAGGTACGGCTTCCGCGGCAGGCTGTTCGTCTGCCGCCGGCTCGGCCGGCGCCGGAGCTTCTTCCTCGGCGGGCTGTTCCTGAGCGGGAGCTTCCTCCGCAAGGCT
>JAEEVI010000216.1 GCA_016287035.1 Bacillota bacterium | reverse complement strand
GGTGACTATCGAAAAAGAGGATCCGAGGCAGCTGATATTGAGCTTTCCGTCATTTTCCTCCGCGGTGATCATCGCGTTCGGAAGCTTTCTCACTATATCTCCGAAGAGCTTGGCGTTTACTACGAGGCTTCCTTCTTCGGCTACGCTCACCTCCAGAGAAGTCTCTATGCTCATATCGAGATCGGAAGAAGTCATGTAAAGCTTTCCTTCCTCTGCTCTTAAAAGAACTCCTTTAAGGATAGGAATAGTAGTTCTGGAGGAGACAGCTTTATCTGTCATATTGAGAGCTTTCGTCAAAGCGAGCTGAGAGCACGTGAACTTCATTTGAGACTCCTTTTATTGATTTATTTTGCAGTAGCCTTAGTAGTAGCTGTTGTGGAAAAGTTGAAAACTTTTCCTAAGCGTTGAAAAATTAATTAACAGACCTGTTGATAAACCTGTTGATAACTTGTTGTTTTTATAAACCGCCTGTGGATTATCACAGTATCTGCTTTTCTATATTCTCTATTGTAGTACGCAGACTTTCGCTTGTCTTTATATCCTTGGCTATTTTTTCGCAGCTGTGAAGGATAGTGGTATGGTCCCTTCCTCCGAATTCTTCTCCTATCCTAGGCAGCGAAAGATTAGTATGCTTTCTTATGAGATATATAGCCACCTGCCGCGGGTAGGCGATGCTCCTGGATCTGTTCGAGGATTCCATCTCCTGTACCTTGATACCGAAGTAGTTGGCTACGCTGCGCTTTATATTCGCCGGCGTTATCTCCTGATCCTTCGTGTTGAAGACGTCCGTGAGCACCTGTTTTACGAGGTTCTTGGTGATCTTCTGGTTGAGAGCAGCGGCCTGGAAAACGACTCTCGTGAACGCGCCTTCGAGCTCCCTGATGTTTGAAGGAATGCTCTGCGCGATGAGGTCGATGACCTCTTTCATGTCGCTGTCTATGTCGAAGCCTTCCTGCGAAGCCTTCTGCTGAAGGATAGCCGCGCGCGTCTCGTAGTCGGGAGGCTGTATATCGGCGATCATTCCCCATCCGAACCTCGTGATCAGCCTTTCGGGCATGTTTCCGAGCTCTCTGGGAGGCTTGTCGCTCGAGAATACTATCTGCTTCGACGCTCTGTGGAGAGCTTCGAAGGTGTGGAATATCTCCTCCTCGGTCTGAGGCTTTCCGGCGATGAACTGGATATCGTCTATCAGAAGGATGTCGAGATTTCTGTATTTGCTTCTGAATTCCTCCATCTTCTTTTCTTTTATGCAGGCGATGAGCTCGTTCGTGAATACCTCGGAAGAGACGTAGAGGACCTTTCTTTCGGGGGAGTTCTTCTTTACATACTGACCTATCGCGTGCAGGAGATGTGTCTTTCCGAGACCGGAATCTCCGTAGAGGAAAAGGGGGTTATATTCAGGAGAATATCCGTCGGCGATAGCGAGGCACGCGGCCATCGCGAGCCTGTTGTTGGGCCCCGTGACGAAATTCTCGAAGCTGTATCTGGGATTGAGGTATTCCTCTTCTCCGAAGAAGGGGTCTACCTGGGAATGCTCCTCCGGCGTGATGTCCTTTTCGTCGATTATCTGTACCTGATAATCGCGTCCGATCACCTGAAAGAGGGCGCCGCGCAGTATGGCCTGGTTCCGATTGACCATGTTCTTCGCGAAGCTGTTGCTGTCCTGCGAGCTGCAGTATATTATTCCCTTCGACTCGTCTATCCTGTACGGGAGAAGGGGGCGGAACCATGAGTCCACCTTCAGTCTGTTCGCCGGATCCTCGTAAAGAAGGTCCAGCGCACGCTTCCAGTTGAGAGTTAACTCTGCGTTGTTCATCTTTCGCTCCGATTCAAGATAATGTAGTGACGATATTATAGCAAAAAAAGTTTTCCACAGAAATATCCAAATTTAAGGCCCTGAAAATGCTCCGCCTCCACAGGTTTTCCACAAATTGTGGAAAACTGTATTCAACAAAAAGCACATGCACAAAATGTTGTATACCGGAGGACGCGATGCCCAAAAATACTGATTTTTCAAGCTCGAAAAAAATAAGGCGGCCACCCGCGCCGATACCATATAATGTAAAAATGGCTCTAATCGAAGATTTTGGGCCTTACCGTTGAAATAGACCACAAAATGTGGTATAATCCATCTGTTTCAAAAGCTCAAAAAAAGTTTATCTCGGAGGAAAATTAATGTCGGAAGAAATCAAGCAGGGCAGCAACGCTTACAACGCGGAGCAGATACAGGTCCTCGAAGGGCTTGAGCCTGTCAGAAAAAGGCCGGGCATGTACATCGGAAGCACCGGCGAGATGGGCCTGCACCACTGCGTCTACGAAATAGTGGACAACTCCGTAGACGAGGCGCTCGCCGGCTACTGCAGGAACATAAGGGTCGCTCTTCACGAAGACGGCAGCGTCGAGGTGGAGGACGACGGAAGAGGTATGCCCGTAGACGATCATCCGAAGATGCACCGTCCCGCGATGGAGGTCATAATGACCGTCCTTCACGCCGGCGGAAAGTTCGGAGAGGGCGGCTACAAGGTATCGGGCGGACTCCACGGCGTCGGCGCGTCCGTCGTCAACGCGCTGTCCTCCTTCATGCAGGTTGAGAGCATGAGGGACGGCCGCATATACCGCCAGCAGTATTCCAGGGGAAAGATAACGACGGACGTCGAAGTCGTCGGAGAATGCAAAAAGACGGGCTGCCGCACGATCTTCATTCCGGACGACGAGATCTTCGAGACCGTCGATTTCAGCTACGAGACGCTCCAGCACCATCTGCGCGAGACGGCGTTCCTCAACAAGGGCCTCAAGATAACGCTCGAGGACGAGAGGGGCGAAAAGAAGAAGAAGGAAGTCTTCCACTACGAGGGCGGTATAAAGGAATTCGTCGCCTTTCAGAACACCAACAAGGAAGCCATCCACAAGGACATAATCTACTTCGAGACCCGCAATAAGGACAAAGAGGTCGAGGTCGCCATGCAGTGGACGACCGCCTACAACGAAACTATCCTGTCGTACGCCAACAACATCAATACCAAGGAAGGCGGCATGCACGACATGGGCTTCAAGACGGCGCTCACGAGGGTCGTCAACAACTATGCCCGAAAAGCGAAGATTTTAAAGGACAAGGATAAGGACCTCTCCGGAGAGGACATACGCGAAGGTCTCACCGCGGTGCTGTCCGTAAAGCTCACGGAGCCGCAGTTCGAGGGCCAGACGAAGACGAAGCTCGGAAACACCGAGATGAAGGGCTTCGTGGAAAAGGCGACGGCCGAAGAGGTCATGGCTTTCCTGGAGGAGAACCCCGGTCCCGCCAAGCTGATACTCGACAAGTGCGTCCGCGCGTTCCGCGCCAGAGAGGCCGCGAAGAAGGCGAGGGAGACCGTAAGGAAGAGCGCTCTCGAGAGCGGGTCGCTGCCCGGAAAGCTCGCCGACTGCTCCGAAAAGGATCCCACGCTGTGCGAGATCTTCATAGTCGAGGGAGACTCCGCGGGCGGTTCGGCCAAGGACGGAAGGGACAGAAAGACCCAGGCGATACTTCCGCTGCGCGGAAAGATACTCAACGTCGAAAAGGCCAGGCTCGACAAGATGCTCAACTCCGACACGATACGCGACATGATCACGGCGTTCGGCTGCGGCATCGGCAGCGAGTTCAACCTCGAAAAGCTCAGGTACCACAAGATAATAATCATGAGCGACGCGGACGTCGACGGCGCCCACATAAGGACGCTCATGCTCACGCTGTTCTTCCGCTACATGCCCGAGCTCATCGAGGGCGGTCACGTCTACGCCGCGCAGCCGCCGCTCTTCAGGGTCCGCACCGGAAAGGACACGTACTACACGTACTCCGACAGGGAGCAGGAAAAGCTGCTCGCCGAGCTCGCCAAGGCCGGCAAGAACAAGCCCGAGATACAGCGCTACAAGGGCCTCGGAGAGATGGACGCCACGCAGCTCTGGGAGACGACCATGGATCCGAAGACCCGCACGCTCGTGCGCATAACGATCGAGGACATGGCCAAGGCCGACCAGATATTCACCACGCTCATGGGCGACAAGGTGCCGCCCAGAAGGCAGTTCATAGAAGAGAACGCGCAGTACGCGACGCTCGACATATAAGGGGGAAGCGGAATGGATCTCATACACGACCACAAGCTCCTTGAGCACGAGATATACGACGAGATGAAGAACTCGTATATCGACTATTCCATGAGCGTCATCGTAGCCAGGGCTCTGCCCGACGTGCGCGACGGATTAAAGCCCGTCCACCGCAGGATACTGTACGGCATGTCGGGGCTCGGCGTTACGCCGGACAAGCCGCACAAGAAGGCGGCCAGGATCGTCGGCGAAGTAATGGGTAAATACCACCCGCACGGCGACGCTTCCATATACGACGCGATGGTAAGGCTCGCGCAGCCCTGGAACATGCGCTATCCGCTCGTCGACGGCCACGGCAACTTCGGCTCGATGGACGGCGACGGCGCCGCGGCCCAGCGCTACACGGAGGCCCGCATGGCGCCTCTGGCGACGGAGATGCTCCGCGACATCGAAAAGGACACCGTCGACTTCATGGACAACTTCGACGGCGAGGAAAAGGAGCCAGTAGTCCTTCCGGCGAGGTTCCCGAACCTTCTCGTCAACGGCTCCAACGGCATAGCCGTCGGCATGGCCACGTCCATACCGCCGCACAACCTCAGGGAGGTCATAAGAGGAACGATACAGCTCATCGACGATCCGGACACGGATCTCGATATGCTGTGCAGGATAATAAAGGGACCGGATTTCCCGACCGCCGCGACCATCGTCGGAAAGGCGGCCATAAGGGACGCCTACAAGACCGGGCAGGGCAAGATCAAGGTCCGCGCCAAGGCCTCGATCGAGGAGGGCTCGCGCGGGTCGATGTCTATCGTCGTCACCGAGATACCGTATCAGGTCAACAAGGCCACGATGATCCAGCACATCGCCGAGCTCGTCCGCGACAAGAAGCTCGACGGCATCAGGGACATCCGCGACGAGTCCAGCAAGGGCGAGGTCCGCGTGGTCATAGACCTCAAGAAGGACGCGAACCCGCAGGTCATCCTCAACAGGCTGTACAAGCACACCGAGCTCGAGAGCAACATAAGCATCATAATGATCGCTCTCGTCGACGGCCGCCCGAGGATCCTCAACATAAAGGAGATACTCGTCGAGTACATCAAGCACCAGAAGGACGTCCTCACCAGGCGCACGATATACGACCTGGGCAAGGCGGAGGCGAGGGCCCACATACTCGAGGGCTACCGCATCGCGCTCGACCACATCGACGAGATAATAAAGACGATAAGGGAAGCCTACGACGACGCCAAGCAGCAGCTGATGGCGAAGTTCGGGCTCTCCGACATCCAGGCGCAGGCGATACTCGACATGCAGCTCAAGAGGCTGCAGGGCCTCGAGAGGGACAAGATCGAGAACGAGTACAACGAGCTGCTCAAGAGGATCGCGTATTACAAGAGCCTCCTCGCCGACGAGAAGCTCCTGATGGGCGTCGTAAAGGACGAGCTCACCGAGATCTCCGCGAAGTGGGGCGACGACAGGCGCACGGCGATACAGGCCGACGACGACGAGTTCAACGAGGAGGACCTCATAGCCGAGGAGAACGTGGTCGTAACGATCTCGCATCTCGGATACCTCAAGAGGGTCTCCGAGGACACCTACCGCACGCAGAAGCGCGGCGGCAAGGGCGTGACGGGCCAGTCGACGAGGGAGAACGACTTCGTCAAGCACCTCGTCACGACGTCGAGCCACGACTATCTGATGTTCTTCACGAACTGCGGCAACGCCTTCAAGCTCAAGGGATACGAGATCCCCGAGGGAAGCAGGCAGGGCAAGGGCACTCCGGCCGTCCAGTTCCTGAAGATGATGCAGCACGAGCGCATAACGACGGTGCTGCCCGTAAAGGACTTCAAGGCCGACAGATATCTGATCGCCGTCACGAAGCAGGGCAACATCAAGAAGATGCACATAGGCGAGTTCGACACGAACCGCAAGGCGGGGCTCATAGCGATCAAGCTGAAGCCGGGCGACGAGCTCATCGGCATCAAGGAGACCTCCGGCACGAGCAACGTCATAATCGTCACCAGGAAGGGCAAGTGCATCTGCTTCAGCGAAGAGGACGTCAGGCCGATGGGAAGGACCGCCGGCGGCGTCAGGGCGATAACGCTCGAAAAGAACGACGAGGTCGTCTCTATGGAGCTTGCCGAAAAGACGGAGCAGCTGCTGGTCGTCACCAAGAAGGGCTACGCGAAGCGCACGCCGGTAAAGGAGTATAAGATCCAGGCGCGCGGCGGCAAGGGCCTGCTCACGTACGACAAGAGCAAGTTCAACGAGACGGGCGAGCTCGTGGGAGCGATGGTCGTTTCCGACGACGACGAGGTGTTCCTGATCAATTCGGATGGTATAATAATACGCACGAGGGCGGGCGAGGTCTCGAAGCTCGGCCGTACCACGAAGGGCGTATTCATAATGAAGGTCGAGGAGGATTCCGAGATCATCGCGATGGCGAGGGCCATCCGCGACGACAAGGAGGACGGCGGCGGGGACGAAGCCGAAGGGGCAGAGCCCGAAGAGAACGCTTCCCCCGAAGAGCAGCTCACGATCTGACCGCACAAGGCGCTTCGCCGGAGAACGGAGTAAAAAAATGAAAAGGATCTTTTCGGGCGTTCAGCCCACAGGAAATCTTCATATAGGAAACTATCTCGGCGCGCTGCGGCAGTTCGTCGATCTTCAGGAGGAGAACGAATGCTTCTACTGCGTGGTGGACATGCATTCGATAACCGTCCCGCAGGATCCGAAGCTGCTCCGCTCGCACATACTCGACATCGCGGCGCTGTATATGGCCGTCGGCCTCGATCCGAAGAAGGCGACGATCTTCGTGCAGTCGCAGGTGAGCGGCCACGCGGAGCTCAACTGGATACTCACGTGCAACGCGTACACCGGCGAGCTCTCGAGGATGACGCAGTTCAAGCAGAAGAGCCAGAACAAGGAGTCCGCGCCCGCGGGCCTGTTCTGCTATCCGATACTGATGGCTGCCGACATCCTTCTTTACGACGCCGACATCGTTCCCGTAGGAAACGACCAGAAGCAGCACATAGAGCTCACGAGGGATCTCGCGATCCGCATAAACAACAAGTACGGCGACACGTTCGTCGTGCCCGAGGGCCGGTTCCTGAAGGCCGGCGCGCGCGTGATGGCGCTCGACGATCCGACAGCCAAGATGAGCAAGAGCGCGCCGAACGAGATGTCGCGCATAGGTCTGCTGGACGAGCCTTCCAAGATAAAGAAGGCGATAATGAGGGCGACGACCGATTCCGAGGGCGTCATCCGCTTCGACATCGAGAACAAGCCCGGCATCTCCAACCTGCTCAACATCTACAGCGCTTTCAGCGGAAAGTCCGTGGAGGAGATCGAGGCGCAGTACGAGGGCCAGGGCTACGGCAGCCTCAAGAAGGACCTCGTGGAGATAACGGTCGACGCGCTGACGCCGATACAGCAGAGGTTTAAGGAGATACGCGGCTCGCAGCTGCTCACGGACACGCTCAACGAGGGCGCGGCCAGGGCGGACGCCGTCGCGAAAAAGACGATGGCCCGCGTAAAGGAGCGGTTCGGGCTCGGGCTATAGAAGCGATGAGAAGGATCCGGGTAACACAGGGAAGACCATACGAGATAATGATACAGCGCGGCCTTATCTCCGGGGCGGGAGACGTCCTCGGGGAGCTCTCGGGGCCGCGCCGCGTCTGCATAGTCACGGACAAGAACGTAGAGGAGCTGTACGCGGAAAAGCTCGCTTCCGCGCTTCGCGCCGCTGGCTTCGACACGTGCTCTTTCGTGCTGTCTCCGGGCGAGGAATCCAAGAACATGCAGGGGCTCTCGTCGCTGCTCGAATTCCTGGCGGAGATGGGCTTCGGAAGGGTGGACGCCGTCGCGGCTCTCGGCGGAGGGACGGTCTGCGACATGGCCGGTTTCGCCGCGGCGAGCTATCTCGGCGGCATAGACCTTTTCGTGTTCCCGACGACGGTAGCCCTTTCCATGAGCTGCGCGACGCAGGGCGAGTGGAGGCTCAACCTCGCGAGCGGCCGCGGGATGGCCGGAGCCGTAAGGCAGCCGAGGGCGGTCCTCTGCGACGCCGACAGCTTTTCGACGCTCCCGATGGAGCAGTATTGCGCGGGGCTGGCCGACGCCGTAAGGTGCGGGCTCGCCTGCGACAGGGCGATGTTCGAGATGCTCGAGGTCGGAAGCTACGATATAGAAGAGATAGTCGCCAGAGTCCTCGCGCACAGGTCCAACGCGCTCGAGGACGCGG
>JAEEVI010000014.1 GCA_016287035.1 Bacillota bacterium | reverse complement strand
TTTCTGTACGTCCGTGAGGGGAGGAGCCTGCTCAACGTTCTCGACCTTCTGGAGCTTATGGTTCTTGAATACGAAGAAGAATACTACGATAACGATGAGGTATACCAGTACGGAGGTCCCCCACCAGCCCCAGTTGATCGAGAGGGCCTTGTCCGCCCAGGCGCCGTCGTTCATGGCTTCGACGACCGCGCGGGCCGTGGAGCCGTGAGTTCCCCAGGGCAGGTAGGAGCCGCACTGCGTGCCGATGAGGCAGATCGCGCCGATCTCCCAGGGGACCATGCCGGCCGCCACGCCGATCGGGAAGGCGATCGCGCAGGAGAATACTACCATGTTCGCGCCGCCGATGCCGCCGAGCACTACAGCTACGAGGAAGAAGATGAAGGGCAGCGCCTTCGGGATGTTCCTCGTCGCGTAGAGGATCTTTTTAGCCAGCCACTGAACGGTACCGTTGTCGATGAAATAACCGAAGAAGAGTCCGATCGCGAACAGCGTCATTACTACACCGGTCGGGAATCCGCTCTGGATAGCCTTCCATTTGGTGTTTGTGACGACACCCGCGATGATCGCGAAGACCAGACCCACGATGCCGGGGTTGACCTTCTTGACGAAGCTGATAACGATGGCGAGTACGAAGAATACGCCAAGCATTATCGATGTTGTCTGGATTGACATACCATTACCTCCGTTCAAATAAGAATAAAACAGTTATGATTTGCACCTGAGGGATCGTGAGCGCGCCCGCGGAACGTACGGCTGGCATGTATCCATGGGAACTACTCTATAATCCCCCCAAAATAGAGAATAGAAAAACAGGAACTACTTATAAATAGTTCCTGTTTAGTCTTTTTAGCTCCAAATAGTGCTATTTTTTATAGTTCTTTTTGTGAGTAAGGCCGGTCTTGCGCTATCAGTGGAAGCGTCTTGAGTTGACAGCCATGAACGCCTTCTTCGCGGAGTGGCATCCGGGCATCTGTCCGAGCGTCTTGAAGTACGCGTCCGCCATGGCGTTGAACTCGCCGCTGCTGATCGTGAAGGGGCTTCCGGAGCCCGCGTTGTTCTTCATATTCGTCTTTGTCATTTTTCTTACCTCTTTTCTTTCTATCTCTTCTTTACGGGCACATGATAGCGCTTATTGAAAACGTTGTCAATAACTTTCGCCTGAAAAACATTCAAAAAAACGGCGAAAATTCGCCCGCATCCACGATATATTTCGGAATGCGGGCTCTTCAAAGGATATGTTTTGGTTAAAAACGCCTAACTTTGCGCAAATTTTTGCGTTTTCAGATCATTTCATAAGTTCCGCCCTGCGCGCGAGCCACTTGTCCTTTATCTGTGGATTCACGCAGTACGTCGGAAGCTCGCCGTTGAGGATGTTGCAGATATTCTGTACCGCGACGTCCGGCAGGGAGAGTATGCAGTCGAGCGCGTGTCCGACGATGTGCGGCGTCAGGAACAGGTTGTCGAACTTCCTGAGCGGGCTGTCCGCGGGAAGCGGCTCCCTCATGAACGTGTCGAGCGCGGCTCCCGCGATCCACTTCTTCTCGAGCGCTTCGCAGAGCGCGTCCTCGTCGACGAGCTGGCCTCTGGAATCGTTTATGAAGTAGGCGGTCGGCTTCATCATCCTGAACTGCTCGGTGCTCATCATGCCGCGCGTCTCGTCAGTCACGATCGTGTGGAGGCTGACGATGTCGCTCTGTCTGAGCAGGTCCTCGAAAGAGCAGAGCTTAACGTAGGAGGGGACGTCCTTTTCCGTGAGATAAGGGTCGAAGGTGAGGATGTTCATGTCCCATCCCTGCAGCCTTTCGGCGACGCATCTGGCGATCCTGCCGAAGCCTACGAGGCCGACGGTCTTCTTCCACATCATGTGCGCCCAGTGCTGCGATTCGACGGGCTTGGGCAGATTCTTCTTCACGAGCTCCGCCGAGCGGTTCGGGTCGTACATCAGCATGAGCATGAGCATGACGGTCGCCTCGGCCATCTCGATGTAGTTCTCCGG
Organism: Bacillota bacterium; assembly: GCA_016287035.1. Lineage (GTDB taxonomy): Bacteria > Bacillota > Clostridia > Peptostreptococcales > Anaerovoracaceae > UBA1764. The sequence continues at coordinate 702 of JAEEVI010000014.1, read as the reverse complement.
GCAGGCGCCGTTTCCGATTATTATACCTTTTTCGTTGGCAGCCTTAACGTCGACGGTATCAACGCCGATAGTCGGGTTGACGATGCCGATCAGGTTCGGAGCGTATTCGATCATCTCGCGCGAGCAGATCGAGCGCGAGCTGAACATCGCGACCTCAGCCTTTCCGAACAGCCTTTCGTAGTCCTCCGGCTGGTACTGCAGCTTAGTGCCCTTGATCGTCTGCGGTCCTCTGATGACTTCGATATCCATCGCGCGGAGCTTTTCGGATATCCCGTCCATCGTTTCCGTAAGATCGAAATCGTCGGCGATAAAAACGGTATGCTTGCTCATGGGGGCTCCTTTCATAAACACATATTATAAGGAATAAACTGCGGCGGCCGCGCGCGGAAAGCAGGCGGCCGCGGGGATCACCAGTAAAGGTTCGGCGTCTCGGCCTGGACGAATTTCGTCCAGTGGCTCCAGGACGGCTTGCAGCGCGAGGGGCTCATCGAGACCTTATAGACCTCGTACGATTCGTTCCTGTCGAGGTATTCGAAGTTCCTTCCGGAGCTCATGGCCGCCAGCTGTATCCTCGCGCAGTCGCGGAGATACATCGCCGCGAGGACGATGCTCGCGCAGCATTCGCCGACGACCGTCGCGCCGTGGTTGCGCTGCAGCAGCACGCGCTTGTCGCCGAGGCTCTCGAGCATGTAGCGGGCCTTG
>JAEEVI010000013.1 GCA_016287035.1 Bacillota bacterium | reverse complement strand
GTCTGACGACAATGAGTCCACTCCTTTCACGCTTGATACAGTAAAGATGAATACGTTTTCCGTGGTCTATTAATAATAGTATGAAAACCTAAAAACAAAGGTCACATATGTTACTTTTGCGGGCACGAATCCCTCGATCCGCCGCCGTCCTCGCGACCTTCCCCAAGTGCCCCGTCACAGTCTTCTTCGCTTCCGCCCCTGTACGCCCCGTCACAGTCTCCTTCGCTTTCGCCCCCGTGCGCCCCGTCACCGCCCCTCGCATGCACCGCCCCGCGCCCGCCTAAAATGAGCTGGACTTTTCCCCGAAAAGCGAATATTATAGATTTACCATTTATTTACATTTTGCTTTGCCGTTCGCCTAAAGGACGCTGCGATAGTCACCTTGTGCACAAAAGCCGCGCACGCTACTCAAAATACACAAAAGGTGCGCATTTTTGTGTATTTATCCTGTCTATTTGTGAGTTGGCACACAAACGTCTCGCGGCGATTTCAGGCAGTGATGATTTCGACCGCTGGCATATTGGACGAAGCCGAAAGGCCTTGAAATATCAAGGTCTTCTGCGGAACGATATTTACGCCTCCGGCAGAGCGCGGCGCGGCTGTCAGGCAATGTGCGTTGAAAGAAGGCTTTATTTGCGGGAGTACACATTTTAGCGGAGGAGGTATAGAAAAATAGGATACTACGAAGACCAAATGGAAAGATTTGTGTATGAATTGAGCGAACGCATCGATCTGTACACAAAAGAACTGGACCGCATTCCTGAGGCCAGTATCTGGCACAGCAAAAACGGGAACGCTGTCAGGACTTACTGCGTGACAAAGGAAAACGGCAAGCGTATCAGAAAAACTATCCGTTCCGTTGAAGAGATGCTTCCGGTGCTCCGAAGAGAGTATCTGAACGTATGCGCGGAGCAGGATAGAAAGCGGCGCGGCGAGATCATCAAGCTGCTCGAAAAGCTGCGATACTGCAGCGAAGAGAGCGATATCCTCGGCGCGATATTGGATCGCCGCTGTCCCGAACGGTCCGAAGAGATGCGAAGAGCTGTTCTCGGGCTAAACGCGGCAAGTGAATGGGAGCTCGCGCCGTACAGGGCCGCGGACTTTCACTCCGAGGGGAAACGTTTCTGTACGAGCCGAGGCCTCATGGTCCGGTCGAAATCAGAGGTCATAATCGCCGAGGTGCTTTATTCATGCGGGATCCCATTTCGCTACGAGCAGGTCCTGGTGATCGACGGGCTCTGCTACGCGCCGGACTTTACTGTGCTGCGCACTGACGGCACGCAGATATACTGGGAGCATATGGGCAAAGTGTCGGATATAAAGTATTACGACAAGCAGCTATCAAAGCTGCGACTGTATTATTCCGTAGGAATAGTTCCATGGAAGAATCTGATCCTGAGCTTCGATGACGAGAGCGGTCTGATCGACGCCGAAGAGATAAGAAGCCTGATCGAAACAAGGATCTGCAGAAAGCGTTGACCAGACCGCCCGGCGCGGGGAAGGCTTTCCGGCGCGGGCAATGCCGCCTGATAGTTCCGTCGCGAGGCACGAAAAAAGACGCCGCAAGGCGTCTCGTTTCTTTGTGCCGCCCGGGCGGCGCCGGTCTTGATCGGTTCCGCGCCGCCCATTTTCTTTTCTTCGAACCGGAGCCCGGTGTTGGCCGTCCGCGCTCCTTTATCCAACGCCGGCCGCGCGCGTCGTCTGGCAGACGCGCGGCTCGCGAAAGGATCTGTCTGACCGAGGGCCTCTATACGGACCGCTCGTACGCCGCGATCGCGGCTTCCGTCTCCTGACGGCGTTCCTGGATCGCCTCGACGGCGATCATGTCCTTGACCTTCATGAGCCTCGTCTGGCTTCCGCGCTCGTTCTCGTCGAGCTTCATGCGGATGTAGCGGATGGTCTCCGAAAGCTGCGGGATCTTTACGTACTCGAGGGCGTTTACCCTGCGGCGCGTCTTTTCGATCTCCTCTGCCATGAGAGCCGCCTGCTTTTCCTTTTCGGCGAGCTCCAGCATCCTCGGGAAGACCTCGGACATCGCCTTTATGGCCGCGTCGAGCTCCGAAGAGGTCGCCGCGAAGCCGTACGGATAGATGTTCGCCTTCGAGCCTTCCTCCTGCGTCGCGGTAAACACCGGAACGTTGACGCTCATGACGTTCTTAGTAGCGACGTCTACGCCTACGCTGAACGTCGAAGCCATGAGGGCCTCGGTGAGCATCTGGGGACTCATGAGCGCGCCGGCGATCGTAAAGCTGCTGTACACGCGCATGAGCTCCTCCTCGACCTCCTTGCGCAGGATCTTGTTCTCGCGCGCCAGGTCCAGGAACTCCTTCATGAGCTCGTCCCTCTTATCTTTTAAAAGCTTGTGACCGCGTACGGCCGTCTTGAGCTGACGCTTGAGCGTCGTCAGCACCATACGGGTCGGGTTCACATTCATTCTTGCCATTTCAGTCTCCTGCCCTTAGTCTTCCTTCGGCCAGTACTTTTCGATGTGCTCGTCCTTGATCCTCTTGAGCTCGCTCTTGGGAAGCAGCGCAAGCAGCTTCCAGCCGATGTTGAGAGTCTCTTCGATGCTGCGGTCGGTCTCGTAGCCCTGGGAGACGTACTGCTTTTCGAACTCGTCGGCGAACTTCGCGTACATGAGGTCGACTTCGGAAAGGGCCGCCTCGCCGAGGATCGCCATGAGTTCCTTAGCCTCCTTGCCCTTCGAGTAAGCCGCGAAGAGCTGGTTCATCGTGCCGGCGTGGTCCTCTCTGGTCTTGCCTTCGCCGATACCCTTGTCCTTGAGTCGGGACAGCGACGGAAGCACGTCGACGGGAGGAACGATGCCCTTTCTGTGGAGCTCTCTGGAAAGTATGATCTGACCTTCCGTGATGTATCCGGTAAGGTCGGGGATCGGATGGGTCTTGTCGTCTTCGGGCATCGTGAGGATGGGGATCATCGTGATCGAGCCCTTGCTGCCCTTCTTTCTTCCGGCTCTCTCGTACATCGTCGCGAGGTCGGTGTACATGTAGCCCGGATAGCCTCTTCTGCCGGGGACCTCCTTACGCGCGGCGGAGATCTCTCTCAGGGCCTCCGCGTAGTTGGTAATATCCGTGAGGATTACGAGCACGTGCATGTCCTTTTCGAACGCGAGGTACTCTGCCGCGGTGAGCGCGATCTTCGGCGTGGAGATACGCTCTACGGCCGGGTCGTTCGCGAGGTTCGTGAACAGCACCGTTCTGTCGATAGCGCCTGTCCTTCTGAAGTCGCTGATGAAGAACTCGGCTTCCTCGAAGGTGATGCCTATGGCAGCGAACACTACGGCGAAGTTGCTCTCGCCGCCGAGGACCTTGGCCTGACGCGCGATCTGCGCCGCGAGGTTCGCGTGGGGAAGACCGGAGCCCGAGAAGATCGGGAGCTTCTGGCCTCTTACCAGAGTGTTCAGTCCGTCGATAGCCGAAACGCCTGTCTGAATGAACTCGGCCGGATAGTCTCTGGCGGCCGGATTCATCGGAAGACCGTTGATATCCATGTACTTTTCGGGGATGATCTCGGGACCGCCGTCCTTGGGACGTCCCATGCCGTCGAATACTCTTCCGAGCATGTCCTCGGATACGCCGAACTGTATGCCGTGGCCGAGGAAGCGGACCTTGCTCTCGGAAAGGTTGAGTCCGGTGGAGCTCTCGAACAGCTGTACCATCGCCTTGCTGCCGTTTATCTCAAGGACCTTGCCCTGACGGATCTCTCCGCCGGGGAGGATGATCTCGCAAAGTTCGTCGTATGTTACGCCGTCGACGCCGTCGACGAGCATGATAGGTCCGACAACTTCTCTTATGCTCTTATATTCCTTAATCATCTTCGCTTACCCCCTGTTCGATCAGCTTGTTCATAGCGGCTGCAAGATCCGCGCTGATCCTCGAGTATTCCTTTTCGATATCAGCCTCGGGTGTGTATTTGTAACGTCCGATCTCTTCTCTGACCGGCAGGTTGACCATGGGTGCGTAGTGAGCGCCCTTGGCGAGGGCGTCCACGCCTAAGTTGAAGTACGACAGGATCAGCTTCAGCATGAGGAACTGCTTCTTCAGCGAAGAGTACGTGTCTATCTCGTGGAACGCGTTCTGGTGCAGGTAGTCCTCTCTGATGGACTTGCACGCCTCGAGCTTGAGTCTGTCCTCGTACGACAGCGCGTCCTGACCTACCAGCTGGACGATCTCCTGCAGCTCCGCCTCCTCCTGGAGCATCTTCATGGCTTCCGTGCGGAGGGCGGGGAACTCGCTGTCGACGTTCTCGCCGTACCACTTCATGAGCGTGTCGACGTAGAGCGAATAGCTCGACAGCCAGTTGATGGCCGGGAAGTGGCGTGCGTACGCGAGCGAGGAGTCGAGGCTCCAGAATACCTTTACGATCCTCATCGTAGCCTGGGATACAGGCTCGGAGAGGTCGCCGCCCGGAGGCGATACGGCTCCGATGGCCGAAAGCGCGCCTTCTCTGTCGTCGCTGCCAAGAGCCTTTACTCTGCCGGCTCTTTCGTAGAACTGAGCCAGACGGCTCGCCAGATACGCGGGGTATCCTTCCTCGCCGGGCATCTCCTCGAGACGTCCGGACATCTCTCTGAGAGCCTCCGCCCAGCGGCTGGTGGAGTCCGCCATGAGCGCTACGGAGTAGCCCATGTCTCTGAAGTATTCCGCGATCGTTATACCTGTGTATATGGAAGCTTCACGGGCAGCTACCGGCATGTCGGAGGTGTTGGCGATGAGCACGGTCCTCTTCATGAGCGGCTCGCCCGTCTTCGGATCCTTCAGCTCGGGGAACTCCATGAGTACGTCCGTCATCTCGTTTCCGCGCTCGCCGCAGCCGATGTAGACTACGATGTCGGCGTCAGCCCACTTCGCGAGCTGGTGCTGGACTACCGTCTTGCCGCTTCCGAACGGTCCGGGAACGGCGGCGACGCCGCCCTTGGCGATCGGGAACAGCGTGTCGATAACGCGCTGGCCGGTCACGAGCGGAGTGCTCGGCGTGAGCTTTTCCTTATAGGGACGGCCCTTTCTTACAGGCCACTTCTGCATGAGCGAGAGCTCCATGTCGGTCCCGTCGGGGCCTTCGACGACGCAGACCGTCTCGTCTACGCGGAAGCTGCCGCTCTTGATCTCCTTTACCTTGCCGTCCTTGCCGTAGGGCACCATGATCCTGTGCACTACGGAGACGGTCTCCTGCACCGTTCCGATGACGTCTCCGGAGCAGACCTCGTCGCCCGGCTTTACGCAGGGGACGAACTCCCATTCCTTGTCTCTGGGAAGGCTGTCCACCTTGACGCCTCTGGTGATATTCGTTCCGACCATCTCCAGCATCGCGTTGAGCGGACGCTGGATACCGTCGTACATGTTCTCTATGAGTCCGGGCCCGAGCTCTACTGAAAGAGGAGCGCCCGTGGATACGACCTCCGCCCCCGGTCCGAGACCCGCGGTCTCCTCGTAGACCTGAATGGAGGCTCTGCCGTTTCTCATCTCGATGATCTCGCCGACCAGGCCCTGAGCGCCTACACGAACTACGTCGTACATGTTGGCCTGCTGCATACCGTCGGCAACGACCAGCGGACCCGCGATCTTGACAATTCTACCCTTTTCCATTGTGTGTACCCTTTCCTTGGTCTGCGACTAAGCGTCCTCGCTGTCGGCAAAGACGTTGACTCCCACGGCTCTTTCGACCGCGGATGATATAGCGTTCATTCCTATTCCGAGCGAACCCTTTACAGAAGGGATGAGGATGACGGCCGGAGTGACCCTCTCCTCGTATTTCGCTATCTCTGCCGGCATCTGCGCTGCGAGCTGCTCGGTGAGGAATATGACGGCGCATTCGTCCGCGATCTTCCTCATAGCCTTCGCCGCGGCTTGGGGCGAATCGCAGGGGACCGCCAGAAGTCCGAAGGCTTCGAAGGCGAGAACGCTCTCCTGGTCGCCTATGGCTGCGATCTTATACATACGATTCCCTCAACCTTTCCCGGATCTCTGCGGGCGAAAGGCCCGACAGCTTTCCGCTGAATATTACTCTCACGGCCGTGAGCTCCTCCTCTCTGGCCGCCATATAAGCGACCAGCGGCTGTTCGCCCAAACCGATGTATTTCGCGGTTCTCAGATAAGCCATGAGCGCGTTGTCGCACGCCATGTCCAGAGCGGAGAGCCTCTCTTCCCCGCGCAGGACGGCGCCGCCGACCTTCGCCGCGCCGAGCAGGCCCGTCGTTTCGTAGGCCGCCTCCAGCACCTCGGGGGTGAGCTCCGAGAGGAGCTTGCTGATCTCCACGCTGCCGCCGTCGATAAACGCGGTGCGCAGGTACTCGTAGCCGAGCCCTCTCCTGTTTATCCTGACCGCGGTGCGCAGATTTACGGCGTCTATCTGCAGCTTTACGTAAGCGAGCAGGAAGTCGCTGCCGCTGTTCTTGGCCATCTGCGTCATCTCGGCGAAGCACGCCCTGTCGAGCGCGATGTCGGCCGAGAGGAAATCCTGCGTGCGTCCGAGGATCTCCCTGGCGTTCTCGACGGCGTGGCGCATGGCCGGGGAGAATACCGAATAGTTCTCCTCGTGCATCGCCGACGTCATCTTGTCCAGACTTACGATGCCGCAGTCCGAAAGCACGCCGTCGGAGCTCTTCTCGAGCGAGCCTGCCTTGAGAAGCGTCTTGATGTTGTGGTAGTCGTAGCGGAGGCGGAAGACGTTGACCATGCTCTTGTCCGGAGCAAATGCCGCGATCTCCCGGAAGCTCTCGCTGCGGGCCTCCTCAAGACACTTGTCCATGGCCTCGCGGGAGGAGAAGTCCGGGTGCTGCCAGCCGCGCTCCTCGAGCTTGTGGACGGCGTCCGCCATGCTCTCGGTGTTTATGAGCTCTTCGCGCTGCTGGTCGCTCAGGAGCCTGGACTCCATGGCTCTTATCTTTGCGGTTGAAAACAAATAATCTAAATCGTCCATATCACTCAAACAGAACCTTTGCTACCTCTGAGCTGAGGCTGTCCTTCATGCTCTGCGCGATGGCGGCCAGAGAGCAGTTGATCTCGAGCTCTCCCCTGCGCAGCAGAACGCCCTTTCCGAAGGAAGCCGCTTCGTCGCTGACCGTGAAACCGGTATCAGCGCCCTTCGCCTTCATCTCCGCGGCAGCCTTTTCCGCGACTCTCGGAGCCGCTTCCCTGTCGAGGGACCCGAAGACGAGCTCTTCGCCGCCGGCGGCGTTCTCAACGATATATCTTACGAGCATAGCCTCGTAGTCGCTTCCGGAGAGCTCCCTGAGCTGGTCGAAAGCGCTGGAGAAGGCCTCTTCGAGGACCTCCTGCTTCGTGGCGAGGACGGCCTTTCTCTGCTGGAGCGCGGCCGCGGAGAGGATCCTCTTGTAGGCTTCCTGAGCCTGCTTTTCGCCTCTCTCCTTTATCGCCGCGGCCTCTCTGGCCGCCTGCTTTTCGGCTTCGGCCGTCACGGCTTCGGCCTGCGATCTGGCCTGAGCCATGATCTCGTCAGCCTTCGCCTGAGCCTGCGCCGTTATCTTTTCCTTTATGCTGTCAATGCCTTTCATGCCGTATCTCCATCTCCTCTGCAGACGATGACGTGCGTAGGATTAAAGCTGGATCCTGTAGAGCATGAGGATGGACATGAGAAGTCCGAGTACCGCGTAGGTCTCTACCATCGCGGGGTAGATCATAGCCTTGGCGAGGTCTTCGGGACGCTTTGCGATGATGCCCATGGCTCCTGCGGAGGCTCTGCCCTGGCCTACGCCGGAGAAGTAGCCCGCGAGCGCGATGGGAAGCGCGGAACCGAGGATCATGAGACCCTGGGTGATGTCGAGGTTCATGCCGCCTCCGAAGAGGTTGATCCTTATGAGGACGAGGAAGCCGTAGAGCAGACCGTAGATGCCCTGGGTGCCGGGGAGCGCCTGCAGCAGCAGCGTCTGACCGAACTTGTTGGGATCCTCGGAGAGGACGCCCGCGGCGGCCGCGCCTGCGATACCTACGCCCATACCTGAACCTGCGCCTGCGAGACCTGCGCCCAGACCCGCGCCGATGAGTGCGAATGCTAATCCGAAGTTAAACATTTAATTAAGCCTCCTTAGAAATTTCCACGTACTTTGTTCTGTACTGCAGCGGCCTGAAATCTCTGCCGCCGCCCTCATAGCAGCGCCCGAACAGCTCTACGAACTGAAGTCTGCAGGAATGCACGAACGCACCGAGAATGCTTATAGCGAAGTTGAACACCTGTCCGACGACGAATACGAGGACGAAGAATATCCAACCGAATAAAGATGTGCCGCCCATGTTGCCCAGAGTGTTCATTACCTGCGCGACTACGCCGGTCGACATCGCCAGGGCCATGAGCCTTGAATATGAGAGAACGTCCGAAAGGTTCCCGGTGAAGCCGTTGTAGAGGGCTCCGAGGCCTCCTGTTATCTTTCCGAGGCCCTTGTTGTTCCTGCCGCCCGTGAGGACGACGATCACCAGGCATGCCGCCACGATGTATATCGCGGCGCCGAATCCGAAGAACGCGAGCAGGATGCCGATTATGACGAGCATCCAAGTTACCTCGTCGAACAGTATGTCGAGGAACTCGCCGCGCTTCGCCTGACGGACTATGTTGAGTATCATTCCGGCGAAGAGATGCACTATGCCGAGGCCGAGAGAAAGGCCGAGCATCGTGAGAGGATCCTCGAGAGGATCCAGCAGCACGGGCATCGCCCATGCCGTCCCCGTTATCCTTTCCGTGACGACCGTCACGAAATCTCCGAACCAGCTGCCGAACACGACGCCCCACAGGAACGTGGATATGCCGCAGAGGCAGAACATGGTGACGAAGCTCTTCATTCCTCCGTCCGGACGCGCCTTCTTGAGGAAGAAGAGGCACGCGAAGAAGAGGATTATGCCGTAGGCCGCGTCGGAGAACATCATCCCGAAGAACACGAAGTAGGATATCGCGACTATCGGGTTTGGATCGACGAGCGACCTGTAGTCCGGCATGCCGTACAGCTGCGTGACCTGGCCGAACGGCGTTACGAACTTTCCGTTCGAGAGCGCCGTGGGCGGAACGTCTCCCTCTTCGGGATCGGTGAACTCGTAGGCGCATCCGCGGTCTTCCGCGATCTTCGAGACGGCGTCGGCGCATTCCTCGGGCATCCAGCCCGTTATGAAGCTGACGCTGCGCGTCGAAGGAAGCGAGCTCTGGATCTCGTCCCACTGGCTCTGTATGCTGTAGTAGTCGAAGGCCTTTCCGATGCCGTCGAACTCTCCGCTCTCGGCGGCTATGCCGGCGATGAGGGCCTGCCTGCGCTCCTCCAGAGCGGCGAGCTGGCTGTCCGCGTCCTCGATGCCCTGGGCGGGAGTGCCCTGAGCCGTGCCGAACGAGACCTTTCCGAAGCCGTAGTCCTTTAAGAGTTCGAACGCGGCCTTCGAATCGTCCGCGTGGACGGCGAGCAGGAGGTAGTTCATCTCCTTGTCTTTTCCGACGAGGGAGACCTCCGCGGCGAGCCCGGAATCCTCGACGGCCTTGCTGATATCCTCGAACCGGAATATCGCCGGCGAGGTGCCGAAGTGGACCGCGAAGCTGCCGTTGCCCGCGAAATCGAGGGGAACGTCGCAGCCCTGCCAGGGAAGCAGAGCGAGCTTCTGAGTCTGTACGCGCGACACGTCGGAACCGAGCGAGTACAGCTCTCTCGCCGCCTCGTTGATCCTCGACACGGAGGCCATGACCTCCGCGGACGGCTCTTCGCACGCCAGACTGTCTTCAGATATTATATTGCGGGGCTGAAGGAGGCCCTTCTTTACGCCCGCGTATTTTTTCAGATTGTCCAGCGCCTGCGACACCTCGCTGAGACATCCCGCGTTGTTCGCCTGGGTCTTGCGGCGCGAGAGCACCACGGCGAGCTGCGAATCGCTGAGCCAGTCGTCGTTGCGCTCTATCTCCAGACACCCCGCCTTTGTGAGGTCTCTGAGCAGCGCGCGGCATTCGCCCAGCGGAACGAGCATTCTCAGGCGCTTCATTCTTACGATCGCCATTATCTGCCCACGATCCTTTCGATTATAAGTCTGGCAGCGTCCGGGACCTTTTCCTGCGCAGCCTTGCGTACTGCTTCGAGAGACGCTTCGTATTCGGCCTTCTTCGCCTCCGCGTCGGCCTCTCCGCGCTGCTTCGCGTCTTCGAGAGCCTTGGCGGCGGCTTCCTGGGCGGCCTTTACGGCGTCTTCCCGGATCTGAACAGCTTTCTGTTCCGCCTGCTGCAGCAGAGCTCTCGCGTCGGCGCCGGCCTTTACGCAGAGCGCGTCCGCGCTGCTCTCGACGTCTGCGATGCTTCTGATTGCTTCAAAATCCAAGTTATCACCTGTCCCCTCTACCAAGTTTTATATAGCCTGTCTGCCGCACCCGGATCGAAAATGGTTGGAATTCTTCCCCATTCTAATTTTCCTTATACGACATTCCTATATTAACAGTTTTGACAAGTGCTTTCAACACTTGTTTTTGCCGAGGGGTTTTGAAAAACGTTTTCAATTTTTATTAACCGGGTTTATCTTCTTAAAATCTTCGGAATTAATGCGCGCGCAAAGGACTATTTCAAATACCTCTTCGATGTGACTGGAAAAGTCGCAAATAAAAAACGCCCCGAAGGGCGTTTCGCGCAGGATCATTGACGCGTTTTCATAAGCCGCGCGGCGCTTCAGAAACGGGCGGTTATCGCGTCGGCTATGCGGCGGCAGGCGTGGCCGTCCCCGTAGGGGTTGACGGCCCGGGCCATTGCCCGGTACGCCTCGGGGTCGTCGAGCAGCTCGCGGGCCATGGCCGCGATCGTCCCGCGATCGACGCCTGCCAGCTTGACCGTCCCGGCCTCCACGGCCTCGGGGCGCTCGGTCTCCCTGCGCACCACGAGCACGGGCTTTCCGAGCCCCGGCGCCTCCTCCTGGATCCCGCCGGAGTCGGTTATTATAAAGAAAGACTTAGCCTGAAGATTCACGAACGGCTGATACGTGAGCGGCTCTATCAGATGGACGTTCGGTATGCCTCCCAGATACTTCGCCGCGGCCTCGCGGACCTTCGGGTTCAGGTGCACCGGGTAGACGACCTCGACGTCGCCGTATTCGCGCGCGACGTCCGCGATCGCGGAAAAGATCTCCGCCATGTATTCGCCGAGGTTCTCGCGCCTGTGGCACGTTACCGTTATTACCCTCTTGTTCTCGAAATCTATGTTCCTGAGGGTCTCGTCCTCGAACTCGTAGGGCTTTCCGGCCACCTCGAGCAGCGCGTCTATGACGGTGTTTCCCGTTATGACGATCTTCTCGTCCGCGACGCCCTCGCGCAGGAGGTTCTGCCTGTTGCGCTCGGTCGGCGAGAAGTGGATGTCGGCGATGTGGCCCGTGAGCACCCTGTTTATCTCCTCGGGGAACGGGGAGTACTTGTCGAACGTGCGCAGCCCCGCCTCGACGTGTCCGACGGGTATCTGCTGGTAGTATGCGGCGAGCGCGGCGGCGAACGTCGTGGAAGTGTCGCCGTGCACGAGCACCAGGTCCGGGCGCTCCTTTATGAAGACGTCCTCGAGCCCCTTGAGCACGTTGGCCGTTATCATCGACAGCGTCTGCCCCGGCTTCATTATGTTGAGGTCGTAGTCGGGCACGAGCTCGAAAAGCTCCAGCACCTGGTCGAGCATCTCGCGGTGCTGGGCCGTCACGCAGAGGACGCACTCCACGCCGTCCCTCGCGCGCAGCTCCTTTACGAGCGGCGCCATCTTTATGGCTTCGGGACGCGTCCCGAACACTGTCATCACTTTCATTTGCTGTCCTCCGTTCCGGAAGCCTCCGGCGCGCGCTCCGCCGCGGCGTCCTCCGGCTTCTTGTGGTGCAGGCCTATGCCGAGGAAGACGACGATCAGGCACATCGCGATCATCGTCAGGACGAGCGCCTCCATGCGCTTGTGAGACGTCCAGAGGATCCCCGCGATGCCCATTATCGCGCTTATGCAGTACAGCGCGAGCACCGTGCGCCTCTGGCCAAAGCCCATCGCCATTATGCGGTGATGCAGATGCCCCTTGTCGGCCTGCATGATCGGCCTGTGGTTCGCCGCCCTTCTGACGATCGCGAAAGCGGTGTCGAATATCGGCAGCGCCAGCGTTATCAGCGGTATTATGACGGCGAACAGCGTCGTGCCTTTGGTCGGCGTGTCGCTCACGAGCGATACGCACGCGAGCACGAAGCCGAGCAGCATCGAGCCCGCGTCGCCCATGAATATCTTCGCCGGGTGTGAATTATAGATCAGGAAGCCCACGCAGGAGCCCGCGAGCGCGAGCGATATGACGGATACCTCGGGGCGCCCCATAAGATACGAGGTGTAGGCTACCGACAGCCCCGCGATGCAGGCTACGCCGGCGGCGAGCCCGTCGAGGCCGTCGATCAGGTTTATCGTGTTCGTTATGCCGACGATCCAGACGACCGTTATGAAGCACGACAGCGCGAGCGGGAACATGAGCTCGCCGATGCCGCGCACCCTTACGTCCAGTATGAACGGAACGATCGCGCAGGCGATCTGTCCCGCGAGCTTGACCTTCGGGCGGAGGCCCTTTATGTCGTCGACGATCCCGAGGAGCGTTATTAGCGTCGCGCCGGCGAGTATCCCCTGAAACTGCCGCGACATCGGGACGAAGACGAGCGAGGTCACTATTATCCCCAGATAGATCGCTATGCCTCCGAAGCGGGGTATCGCGTGGTCGTGCATGCGCCTGTTGTCCTTCGGAACGTCCATCGCTCCTATCTTAGGGGCTATTATTATCGCGGCGGGCGTCACGGCGGCGGCTATCGCTATCGCCATGGCGAACACCTTGATCGATATGTGCATCTATTTTCTCTCTCCCAATACGTCGATCACGAGCCCCGCCTCGCGCGCCATCTGCTCGGCGAGCTCGTCGGGGTAGCTCTCTTTTATGACTACGCGCTTTATTCCCGCGTTTATTATCATCTTCGTGCATATCACGCACGGCTGCGTCGTGCAGTACAGCGTCGCGCCGTCGATGCTCTGGCCGAGGTTGGCGGCCTGTATTATGGCGTTCTGCTCGGCGTGGAGCCCTCTGCACAGCTCGTGGCGCTGGCCGGAGGGGACGTTCAGCTGCTGGCGCAGGCATCCCGTCGTCTCGCAGTGGGTTATGCCCTTGGGCACCCCGTTATAGCCGGTGGCCATTACTCTGTTGTCCTTGACGATGACTGCCCCCACGCCGCGGCGCAGGCACGTGGAGCGCTTTCTGGTGAGCTCCGCCATCTCCATGAAATATTCGTCCCATGTAGGTCTGTCCATCGTTTTTCTCCTCAGAGCTGATAAAACACTTCGTCCAGGTAAAGGCCCTGCGGCGGCGCCGTGTGCCCCGCCAAAGACCTGTCGCGGCCCTCGATCGCGGCGGCGACGCTTTCCGCGCTGCGCCGTCCGAGCCCGACCTCCGTGAGCGTGCCGGCGATTATGCGGACCATATTGTACAGGAATCCGTTTCCTTCTATTATTATCCGTATCTCCCGGCCGGCAGCGCTTCCCGGTTCTTCGGCGAGCGGAAGCTCCTCTACGTCCAGGCGGTACACCGTGCGGACGGTGCTCTCCTGAGGAGTGCTCCCGGAAGCCATGAAGCAGGCGAAGTCGTGCTCGCCGGTTATGTATCCGGCGGCTTCGCGCATCGCGGCGACGTCGAGGCGCCCCGTGACCTGATAGAATCTCGTGCGCCTGAATACGCTCTTTTCTCCGCCGTCCGATATCCTATAGATATAGCGCTTGCCGAGGCTGCTGAACCTGGCGTGGAAGCCTTCCGGCATCTCTTTGGCCCAGAGCACGCGGATGTCTCCGACGCTCTCGAGCCTGTCCTTCGCGAGCTTGTCGTTGACCGCTTTGGCGATCCTCTCCGTCGGTATCCCGCCGTCGGGCAGCTGAAAGC
>JAEEVI010000215.1 GCA_016287035.1 Bacillota bacterium | reverse complement strand
TGAGCGGTCCGGCTCTGCGCGAGCCCCTGTGGAGCGCGGCCTCGTCGAGCCTGCGGCTCCTTTCCAGAAGCTCCATCAGCAGATAAGCTATAAACAATACGGGAGCGCTGAGCAGCGCGTCCTTAAGACCGTCGCCCAGCGCACTCAGGATAAGTTCGCTCATTATGACTCACTTTTGCCCGCAGCCCTGCGCCCCTGCGCCTGCCGCGGACCTTACGCGCTATTTCCCCATGTTCAGGAAGAAGCTGAGGACGAGGCCGATACCGGCGGCGATCAGCGCGTTCCGCGCGCGGACCGGTTTTTCCCTGCGCTTTACTATCCAGTAGATGAGTCCGACGGGCGGGAACAGGAACGACAGCGCGTCGACAAGGATCGAGTTGCCGTCCTCAGCCTTCGCGCCGGACGACGCGCCGCTGCCGTATGGCTCGCTGACGACTTCCGCGTCGACGTGCGTGGCGTCGGAAGCGTCGAACTCGACTTCCGCTTCGGGAGCCGCGGGGGGCTCGTTATCGAACTCGGTGAACACCTTTCCGCAATACGGGCATACGCCGTTCTCGACGGTCGCGCCGCAGGCATCACATATCTTATTCCACATTTGACGATCTCCTTAAAACTCAGCTGAACGGCCGCGCCTTTCGCGCGATCCTTCTATATCAGCGTCTTTATATCAGTATACTCGTATCCGTGCGCGGCGGCGACGTTCTTATTCGTGAGCTTTCCGCCGTACGTATTGACGCCCGAGCAAATGACGTCGCTCTTTCTGCAGGCCTCTTCGAGACCGTTTTCCGCGATCTGCAGGCCGTACTTGAGCGTCGCGTTCGTGAGCGCTATCGTGCTGGTCCTGGGCACGGCGCCGGGCATGTTGCCGACGCAGTAGTGCACCACGCCTTCCTTTACGAACACGGGATCGTCGTGGGTAGTAACGCGGGAGGACTCTCCGCAGCCGCCCTGGTCTATCGCGACGTCGACGAAAACAGCGCCGTCCTTCATCCCGGCCAGATATTTCTCCTTGAACAGCTTCGGCGTGGATCCGCCGGGGATCAGCACAGACCCGATGACGAGATCCGCGTCCTTGACGGCGCGCTCCACGTTGCTGTCGGTCGATACGAGCGTCTGGATCTTCGAACCGAACATCGTGTCGAGCAGCTCGAGCCTCTTGAGGTCTATGTCGAGGATAGTAACGGCGGCGCCCATTCCGACGGCGATCTTGCACGCGTTCATTCCGACCGTGCCGCCGCCGAGGATGACGACGTTCGCCTTTGGCGTTCCGGGAACTCCGGCGAGCAGTATGCCCTCGCCGCCGAAGCGCTTTTCGAGGTACTTGGCGCCCTCCTGGAGCGACAGGCGGCCCGCGATCTGGCTCATCGGAACGAGCAGCGGGAGCGACCTGTCGGTCTCTTGCAGCGTCTCGTACGCGACGGCCTTCACCTTTCCGGCGAGCAGCGCGTCGAGCTGCGGCTTGTCGGCCGCGAGGTGCAGATAAGTGTAGAGTATGAGCCCTTCGCGGAAGAGCTTGCATTCCTCTCCGAGAGGCTCCTTGACCTTTATCATCATGTCTACGAGCTTCCAGATGTCGGCGGGATCCTCGATGACGGACGCGCCGGCGTCGACGTACTCGTTGTCAGTGAAGCCCGAGCCCACGCCCGCGCCCTTCTCGATGTACACGTGATGCCCCGCCGCCACGTACGCCTTTACGTTGTCCGGCGTGAGCCCCACTCTGAACTCGTTGTTCTTGATCTCCTTTACGCATCCGATCTTCATGCTTTTACGCTCCTTGTACGTTTTACGCGCGCCCTGTCTCTACGGCGCGCAGTCTGCATAAGGCCGCCGCACGGCCATTCAGAATTATTTAAAAAATAATACACTTTTTTGTGGCGCATGACAACGGAGAGTTGCGCGTTTTCAGTAAAAATCCCGCTTTCCCGGTCTTTTATATGCTATAATTAAAAACAACGCTCGATACTGTGCTGAAAATGCGCATTTATTTCGGAGGAGAAGAATATGAAGCGACTCGTAACAAGAAGCGATTTCGACGGACTGGCCTGCGCCATGATGTTCAAGGAGCTGGGAATGATCGACGAGATCAAGTTCGTCCACCCCAAGGACGTCCAGGACGGCAAGATAGAGCTCAGCGAAAACGATATAACGACGAACCTGCCCTACGATCCGCGCGTCGGGCTGGCCTTCGACCACCACGAGAGCGAGGTGGACAGGCTCAAGGCGACGGAAACGGGAGGAAAGCTCATAATAGACCCGAACGCGAGATCGGCCGCGAGAGTCGTGTTCGATTACTACGGCGGTCACGAAAGGTTCCCGCGCATCTCTAAAGATCTCATGACGGCCGTCGACAAGGGCGACAGCGCCGACTTCACGCTCGACGAGATCCTCCATCCGACGGGCTGGTGCCTTCTCCACTTCATAATGGACGCGCGCACCGGGCTCGGACGCTTCCACGATTTCCGCATCTCCAACTACGACCTGATGATGCAGCTCATCGACTACTGTCTCGACAACGATATCGACAAGATCCTCGAGCTTCCTGACGTCAAGGAGCGCGTCGACCTCTACTTCGAGCAGGAAAAGCTGTTCGAGGAGCAGCTGCGCAGGATCGTCAAGGTCTGCGGTAAAGTCGCCGTCATCGACCTCAGGAACGAAGAGGTCATCCACGCCGGCAACCGCTTCGTCGTCTACGCGATGTATCCCGAGACCGAGATCTCCATCCACGTCGCCTGGGGCTTCAAGAAGCAGAACACCGCGCTGATGATCGGCAAGAGCATAATCAACAAGGCCTCCAACGCGGACATCGGCGAGATATGCCTGTCCTACGGAGGAGGCGGCCACCGCAACGCCGGCACCTGCCAGGTCGACAACGACAAGGCCGACGAGGCGCTCGAAGCGATCGTGGCGAAGATCAACGCGCAGTAATGCATACCGCGAGCATGTACGAATAAAATACGGGGCGCCCCGAAGGGCGCCCCGCTTTGTTTGCAGACGATCTATTTTTCTTCTGCCAGATACCGGCCTATGGCCTCTTCGACGACAGCGTTCAGCGAAATATTCTCTTTGAGCGCTTTTACCGCAAGCTCCCGATGATATTCGGGCGGTATCCGGACATTGAACATTCCCTTGTACTCTTTATCCGGCGATCTGCCCAGGTCGTTACAAAGCGCGATATAATCGTCTACAGCCTTATGGAATTCATTGTCTACAGAACTTGGATCATCAGCGATAAAATCGACGAGATCGTTGATCCCTTCGATGACACCGTACAGTTTGCGGCTGTCCGCATCGAATTCGACTCTTGTATGATATCCCTTATACTCCAAAACGTTATTCATCCAGATCGCCGCCTTCCTTTAAGAATTTGTACAGATGCCTTACCGCGGCAGGCAGCATCTCGCTGCCCGGATGAGGCTTGTGAAGCAAGATGATGCTCTTGTCCGACTCCCTGTAAAACGCGACTCTGGAGCCGGAAGATTTACCCTTGTTCGACTCCTTATAGCCCAGCATCACGAGCAGAGCCGCTGCCTCGCTGTACCGATAATCTTTAGGGCACTCCGATAATCTTTTGAGAGCTTTTTCGTATTTACTCATAACGCAAAGACGATGTAACTGAGATCCAGTTACATTGTAATTGTTCCTGTTTACTTTGTCAACTATTGGTAAAAAATGCGGTTCAGCAGCTGCGCCCTGCCGGAAAGCGCGAGCGGAACGCTGTCCGCGGGCACGAATACGCAGTCGCCCTTAAAGAACGGTATCTCCCCGCCCGCGGAGGATATGACGCCGCCGCCGTCCACGCACAAAAGCACGCGGAAGCTGTTCGCCCCGGCTGAGAGCTCCGCGGGGCGGCCGGATACGGTGTTCAGCAGCAGCCGTTCGACCTGAAAATACCTGCACCTCGTGAGGAGCTCCTGCGCGCAGCCGCTCCTGTACCGCAGCGTGCGCATCGGCTGGCGCGGCGATGCGGAAGAAGACAGATCGGCGACCTCGAGCGCCTTCTCCACGTGGAGAGGGCGCTTTTTACCGTCCCTGTCCGTCCTGTCGTGATCGTAGAACCTGTACGTAATGTTCGAGGCTTCCTGTATCTCCGCTACGAGGCACCCCGCGCCGAGCGCGTGCACGGTGCCGGCCTCGATGAAGAAGACGTCGTCCTTATTCACAGGAACGCGATTGAGATACCGCATTATCGTCCCGTCCCCGGCGGCTCTTCTTACCTGCTGCGGCGAAACGTCCTGATTGAATCCGTATATGAGCCTCGCGCCCTTCTCAGCGGCGAGGACGTACCACATCTCGGTCTTGCCGAGGCTGTTCTCGTGCTCGAGCGCGTAGGCGTCGTCCGGGTGGACCTGGACCGAGAGATCTTCGCGAGCGTCTATCAGCTTGACGAGGATGGGAAGCTCCGGCCGGCCGCCGGTCATCGAGAGAGGATGCGAGCCGAGCCAGTCCGGGTGCTCTGCGAGCACGTCGCCGAGGAGGCGGCCGGCCATCTCGCCGGACGCGACCGAAGACTGGCCGTCGGGGTGAGTCGAACACTCCCAGGTCTCGGCCAGCGGATATACGTCTATTCTTTTTCCGAAATCGTCATTCAGCCTTCTGCCGCCCCAAAGGTAGTCCTTCGCGGCCGGCTTCAGCAGAAACGGCCTGTTTTCCATTGTCACCTGCTGCCCGCTAAAGCGCGGGATCAGATATCGAGCTCGTATTTATGCTTGTCGCCGACGCTTATATCCCTGCCAAGCTGCACTTCCATCAGCTGCAGGCCCTCTTCGCCGGCGATCACCGTATGCCTGCATCCCGCGGCCATCGTGATCACGTCGCCGACGCTCACGGGCTGCTCCATGCCGTCGACTATCGTGCGGCCGCTGCCGGAGATCACAGTCCAGACCTCGTCCCTGCGGTCGTGCGAGTGATAGTTCATCCTGTGGCCGGGGTTGAGCGTCACCTTTACGGTCATGCTCGCCTCACCGACGTCGAGGACGCGGTAGCTGCCCCAGCTCTTCTCCGCGAACATGACCCTGCTGTCGATCGCGTCCACGAACGGCTTGATGTAGCTGCTCTGCGCCTTGTCGCTGACGAGGATGCCCTCGGGCGAGGCGGATACCACGACGTCCTTAAGGCCCATGGCCAGGATCGGAACGCCGAGCTCGTTTATCACGTGCGTGTTCTCGCAGCCGCCCTCGAGGCGCGCGTCTCCTATCGCGGTCTCCTCCATAGCCTCGGTGAGCGTGTTCCACGTGCCGAGATCCTTCCATTCGCCCCTGAAGCGCATCACCGCGATGTCCTTCTCGTGCTCGACGACGGCGTAATCGAAGCTTATCTTAGTAAGCGTGTCATATTTCGAGAAAAGGTCGGCGTAGTCTTCGAAATCTATCAGCTCGTGAGCCCTCTTAAGGACGTAGCCGAGCCTGAACGCGAAAACGCCGCCGTTCCAGAGCCCTCCTGCTTCAATGTACTTCCGCGCTGTCTCCGCGTCCGGTTTTTCCTTGAAAGTATCGACCTTCGAGACGG
>JAEEVI010000214.1 GCA_016287035.1 Bacillota bacterium | reverse complement strand
GGAGGGCAAGACGTACACGATCGCCGGCTTCTCCGCGGATCTTCCGGCCGTCACGGACGGAAAGCTCAAAGAGGCCGTATACAAGTCGCTCGTCGCGTACAACAGCACGTGGATCGATTTCGTGAACGGCGGCGACGGCTACGACTGCCTGTCGTACCTCAAGGCCGACGGAGCCGCGTATCACGAGGCGATAACGTTCGTCAAGGACGCCGACATGAAGGAGACGTTCGAAAAGCTGATCCTCGGAAAGATCTACCAGGGCGACGGCTTCATATACGTCTTCGATCAGGAGAGCATCCACGTAAAGAAGCCTGATATCGAAGGCACGAGCGTACGCAAGGTCCTCTACAGGATGCAGCCCATAGGCGACATCTACAAGATCGTGGATTATCAGACGGTGGAATAGGCTCCCGGGTGAATGATCGGAGGGACAATGAACAGGACGAAGCACAGAAAACTGAAGATAGCGGTACTGATCGCCGTCGTAGTGTGCGCGGTCATATTCGCGCTCACCAATTTCATAACCGATTATCTGTGGTTCCGCGAGATGGGCTACGTGTCCGTCTTCTTCACAAAACTATTCACGAAGCTTAAGCTGGGCATACCCGGCTTTTTGCTTTCTTCGCTCCTGACGTTCGGCGTGCTGACGCTGCTGCAGCGGAGCTTCCTTAAAAAGAACAGGTTCAGCCTCAGCGGCAAGGTCCGCGGCCACAGGATGACGCTCATCCGGCTCGCCCTCTCGCTGCTCTTCGGCGTGTTCTTCACGATCAGCGTCATCAACGACCTGTGGCTGGAGATACTCAAGTTCTTCAACGCCGGCAGCTTCGGCCTCGCCGACCCGCTGTTCGGCAACGACGTCGGCTTCTACGTGTTCAAGCTCGAGTTCCTGACGGACCTCAACAACGCGTTCATCGGGCTGGTGTTCTGCCTGCTCGCGCTGACGGTCATCTATTACCTTATACTGACGATCTTCTCGGATTACAACGAATCCGACGAGCGCAAAGAGAACGTCTACGAATACGACATACCGCCGCAGAAGCAGACGCGCCCGAACCCGTTCTCCGACGTGCTGCGCCGCTTCGCTCCGGGCGCTTCGAGCGTCTTCGACAGCGCTTCGGGCTCGGATCTGGGGCGCAAGGTAAAGGCCCTCCTGGCCGTCGCGGCCGGGGAGCTCACGGTCCTGGCGTGCATACTGCTCGCCGGCGTCGCGCTGCACTTCGTGCTGCTGCAGTATCAGCTGCTGTATTCGGGGACCGGCGTCGCGTACGGCGCGGGCTACACGGATATAACCGTCACGCTCACCATCTACAGGCTCTGCATAGCGCTGTCGGTGCTGGCCATGGCCGGTCTCGTTGCCGGCGCGAGGACAAAAAAGCTGCGCTTCGTCGTCGTCTGCCCGGCGCTGATCGCAGTGCTGCTCATCGTCAGCGGCCCGCTCGCGGCGCTCGTCCAGAACCTCATCGTCGCGCCGGACGAGATAAACAAGGAGCGCACCTACATCGGCTACAACATACAGTTCACCCGCGCGGCCTACGGCCTGCAGGACATAGCCGTAAAGGACTTTTCGCCCGTCAACGACCTCACGAAGGAGGAGGTCCTCGACAACATGGAGACCTTCTCCAACATAAGGATCAACGACTTCGAGCCGGCCGCGCAGTTCTACAACCAGACGCAGTCGATAAGGAGCTACTACACCTTCAACAGCGTCGACGTCGACCGCTACTACATCAACGACGAATACACGCAGGTCTTCCTGTCGGCCAGAGAGATCGACGGCAGCAGGATCGAGGACCAGTGGCTCATACGCCACCTCAAGTACACGCACGGCTACGGCCTCACCCTTTCGAGGGTCGACAGGGTCACGGCCAGCGGTCAGCCCGACATGCTGATCGACAGCATCCCGCCCGTCTCCGAGGTCCCGGAGATCCAGATAACCAGGCCCGAGATCTACTACGGCGAGTCGACGGGAGAATACGTGATAGTCGGCGCCGACGAGGAGGAGTTCGACTATCCCGCGGGCGAGACGAACGTATACTGCAGCTACGAGGGGACCGGCGGCATACCGCTCGGCTTTTTCAACCGCCTCATGTTCTCGATACGCGAGCACAGCCTTAAGATGCTCGTGTCCAACAACATAAACAGCGATTCGCGCATAATGATCTACCGCAACATAATGCAGCGCGTCCGCAAGATCGCTCCGTTCCTCTATTACGACGACAGCCCCTACATGGTCGCCGACGGCGGAAGGCTGTTCTGGATAATCGACGGCTACACGCAGAGCGCGTACTATCCGTATTCCGAGCCGTACATGGAGGGCAGCGCGAACAATTACATAAGGAACTCCGTAAAGATAGTCGTCGACGCGTACAACGGCACGACGGATTTCTACATAGCCGATCCCGAAGACCCCGTCGTCATGACGCTCTCGAGGATCTATCCGAAGCTCTTCAGGAGCCTCGACGAGATGCCCGAAGGCCTGCGCGCGCACATCCAGTACCCGAACGCGCTGTTCAGGATACAGGCGGACGTATACACGAAGTACCACATGACGAACGAGGAGGTCTTCTACCAGAACGAGGACCTCTGGTCGATCGCGAACGAGATGTACGGAAGCACCTCCGCGAAGATGCAGCTGACGCCGATCAACTTCATCATGAAGCTGCCCGGCGAGGACAGCGCTGAATTCGTGACGACGCTGCCGTACACGCCGAGCGGCAAGTCCAACATGACAGGCATCCTGATGGCCCGCCACGACGGCCCCCTCTACGGCCAGCTCGTGCTGTACAGGCTGCCCAAGGACCGCATAATCTACGGGCCCGAGCAGATCGAGGCGCAGATCAACCAGGACGCCGAGATATCCAAGGAGTTCGCGCTCTGGAACAACGCCGGATCGTCGTACAGCAGGGGCAATCTGTTCGTGTTCCCCGTGGGCGATTCGCTGCTCTACGCGGAGCCGATATATCTCGAAGCCTCCAGCGGGAGCCTGCCGGAGGTCAAGAGGGTTATAATGTACTACGGCGACAAGGTCGCGTACGAGGAAACTCTCGCGGAGTGCCTCGACAGCCTGTTCGGCGAGGGCGCGGGAGATCCGCTGCTCACGGCGTACCCGATCGTCTCCGGCCACGAGATGGCTCAGGAGCTGCGCGACCGGCCTGCCCAGAGCCCGCAGACGCCGGCGCCGCAGACGCCGACTCCGGGCGGACAGCAGGGCGGCCAGACGCCGCAGCCCCCGCGCATAGAGATCCCGGACGAGCTCGCGGGGCTCACCAAGGACGAGCTCGGAAAGCTCGCGAACCAGTGCTACGGCGACGCGGTGGCGGCTCAGCGCGAAGGCGACTGGGCGGCGTACGGCGAATACATGAACATGCTCGAGCAGTAT
>JAEEVI010000213.1 GCA_016287035.1 Bacillota bacterium | reverse complement strand
TCGAG
Source organism: Bacillota bacterium (assembly GCA_016287035.1). GTDB lineage: Bacteria > Bacillota > Clostridia > Peptostreptococcales > Anaerovoracaceae > UBA1764. Next base: position 2,844 of record JAEEVI010000213.1, on the reverse strand, counting down.
ATGTTTCCGAGCCCGAGGCGGTGCATTATATAGTCGTTGTTGCCGCTTCCCGCAGCGTCGAACGGCGTGTGCGACGCGTAGACGCTGATGCCCGCGCGTATCAGCCGGAGTATATAGTCGCCTGTCATGTCCCGCGCGTCGATCTTCTTTATCGGATCGAAGAGCAGAGGATGGTGCACGAGAAGCATATCGCATTTCTTCGCTATGGCTTCTTCGATGACGCCTCCGGTGACCTCCAGCGCGACCATGACCCTTTCCGTATGTTCGCCTCCGCAGTCTATCTGCATGCCGGAATTGTCCCATTCCGCCTGGGTGTGGAGCGGAGCGATCTCATCCATGATCTCAAGAAAACGCGTTTTTTTCACAGCCTTGCTCTCCTATCTTCCGCGGCCCGCAGGCGTTCGCGGACGTTTTCAAGTTCCCCGGCGGCTTCGGGCGAGGCGGATCTGCAGAGCGATCCGGCGATCTTCCTCAGCCGGCCGATATATCTTTCGAGATGATCGGCAAAAAGCGGATCCTTCTCCATCATAAACGTGATCTCGAACGGAACGGCGCCCCCGTCCTGACCGGGGACTGGCCCCTTGCCTGGCTCGGCAACTATAATCTCGCATATACGCCCGTTCTCCATGGCGAGCCGTTCGTCCGTCACGGCAAAGCCGGAATCGAACAGCCAGCGGCGCAGCGCTCCGCTCCGCGTGCGCGGCTGGAGCACGAAGCGGGAAAACGAAGCCGTCTTTCCGGGGTCCTCCGCGAGTATGTCGCGTATGAGCTCCCCGCCCATTCCTGCTATTATGACGCTGGCGGCTTCGCCGGCCGCGAGCGGGCAGAGCCCCGGACCGAGCCGCAGCTCCGCGTCTTCCGAGGCGTCCATGCCGCAGGCCTGAAGCGAGCGCTTCGCTCTCAGCAGAGGCCCCTCGTTTATATCCGTAAGGATGACCTTCGGGACGAGGCCGCTTCGCAGGAGCGTTATCGCGGCGTAGCCGTGATCCGTTCCGACGTCTGCTGCCGGAAGCCCCTTTACGACGCAGTCCGCGAGCGTCCTTATCCTTTCCGACGCGGCCGCGCTATTCAAGATAGTCCCTGAGCCTCTTGCTCCTGTTCGGGTGGCGGAGCTTTCTGAGGGCCTTCGCTTCTATCTGGCGGATGCGCTCTCTGGTAACGTTGAACTGCTGTCCGACCTCTTCGAGAGTACGCGCCCTTCCGTCGTCGAGACCGAAGCGCAGGCGCAGCACCTGCTGCTCCCTGTCGGTGAGCGTCGCGAGGACCTCCATGAGCTGCTCGCGGAGCATCGAGAATGCAGCCGTGTCCGCGGGGGAAGGAACGTCGTCGTCGGGGATGAAATCTCCGAGATGGCTGTCCTCCTCTTCGCCGATAGGCGTTTCGAGCGATACGGGCTCCTGGGCGATCTTCGATATCTCGCGGACCTTCTCCACGCTTATATCCATCTCTCTGGCGATCTCTTCGGGCGTCGGGTCTCTCCCGTATTCCTGGAGCAGCTGCCTCGTTACCCTGATCTGCTTGTTGATCGTCTCCACCATATGCACGGGGATCCTGATCGTCCTCGCCTGATCCGCGATGGATCTGGTGATCGCCTGGCGTATCCACCATGTGGCGTAGGTGCTGAACTTGAAGCCCTTTCTCCAGTCGAACTTGTCCACGGCCTTTATAAGACCGAGATTTCCCTCCTGGATGAGGTCGAGGAAGAGCATCCCGCGGCCGACGTAGCGCTTTGCGATGCTGACGACGAGCCTGAGGTTGGCTTCGCACAGCTTGTTCTTGGCCTCCTCATCGCCCTCTTCCATCTTCTTGGCGAGCTCCATCTCCTCTTCCGCGGTAAGGAGGGGCACCTTGCCGATCTCCTTGAGATACATGCGGACGGGATCGTCGACGGCGACGCCCTTGGGCATCTCCGAGAAATCGTCCTCCGCGGCTTCGGCGACGATCTCTTCGAGCTCCGCCTCCTCGCCTGTATCGAGTATGTCGGAATCCTCGATGAGATCCTCGGCCGTTTCCGTCATGACGACGTCGACGCCGGACGCCTCCAGAGTGTTGTAGACAGCGTCTTTTTCGGAAGACTCAAGATCGAGATCCGACATGAGCTCCTCGAGAAGATTGAAGCTTATCGTGCCCTCTCTTTTCGCTTCCTCCACAGCCCTGCTGAGCTGTTCGGCTTTCGCCTTGTTATCGCTTTCGTAATCCAACTCGTTTCTCCTTTTATCTTAACGTTTGAACGTTTTGACCTTATCTGTATTTGCGGCAGAGCGCGTCGTACTCGGCCATGAGCTTCGCGGTGTCGACGTTCTCCTCCTGCGAATCGGCGATCGAAAGTATCGATTCGATCTCCTTCTTCCGCTTTTCGTCCTTGCTGCGCTCCAGGCTCCGCAGGCAGTCCTCGAGGACAGCCTCGTCGCTCCCGCCGACCTTTACGTCCTGCATTATGCCGAGAAAGTAGGACAGCTGACGGTCGTCGAGCGCCTCTTCCACGGCGGCGGGGTCTATATCACTGCCAGGAGTAAATACTGCGTCCATCGCCCTGAATACCGCCTCTCCGTCGAACGATATGAACGCGTCCGGATGCTCGCGGATCCTCTCGAAAAAATCGCCCCTGAGCATCGCCAGACGGATGAGAGTCTTTTCGAGAAGCAGCTCCGGCCCCATCGGAGCCTTTACGGGCTCCTCCTTCCGGACTGCCGCCGCGTCCGGGCTCCTGCGCTGCGCGCCGGACCCTCCGCCCTCGACCTGCCTTCTGAGAGCGCCCTCCGAAATATTCTCCTGCTTGGCGATCTTCTTTATATAGATCTCCGCCTCGACGGGAGGAAGCGCTCTGAGGATGTCCGCGGCCTC
>JAEEVI010000212.1 GCA_016287035.1 Bacillota bacterium | reverse complement strand
GCGACGCGGGCTTCCCCGTCCCCGGCATCAGGATCGTCGACGAGAACGGCAAGCTGATCCCCGAGGCGGGATACGTTCTTGAGCTCTGCAAGGAATACGGAATGATCTGCAGCACCGCTCACATTTCCCACGAGGAAGCGTTCGCTCTCGCCAGATGCGCTCACGACATCGGATACGACAAGCTGCTCATCGGTCACGTGGACTGGAAGGGCACCTATTACAACGTCGAAGAGCAGAAGGAGTTCGTAAGGCTCGGCGCTACGCTCGAGCACTGCTACTGCACTCCCTGCATCACCCACGAGCAGATGTTCGCGGAGATGAAGGAAGTCGGTACCGAGAACTTCATCATGTGCAGCGACCTCGGCGTACCCAACACGCCGAAGGAACTCGTAGACTTCCTGTTCCAGGGACCCATGCCCTTCGCAGACGACGGCATGACGGACTTCGTCCGTATGGCTCTGGAGAACGGCATCACCGAGGAACAGGTCCGCACGATGATCGTTACCAACCCCGAGAGACTTCTCGGGAAGTAGTATAAAACTATAGCAAAAGAAGGCATGTAAGCCTCGAAAATATCTCCTTATCGAAAGCGAGGCGGGGGCAATAGCCCCCGCCTCGCTGTTTTTGTGTTAAGAGCCCGTGCCCGCGGATATCACGCCAGTATCGCGGTGGCGACGCCGAAGTAGACGAGCAGCGACAGCGCGTCGACGAGCGTCGTTATGAGCGGGCTGGCCATCACGGCCGGATCGAAGCCGACGCGCTTGGCCAGTATCGGCAGGCTGCAGCCGACGACCTTGGAGACGAGGACCGTCAGCGCCATCGAGACGCATACGGCCAGCGCCATCAGCGGCGTCACGCTGAGGTTGTTCATCATGAGCCTGTCGACGAGCATTATCTTGACGAAGCAGATGGCGGCGAGCGTTATGCCGCAGAGCACCGCGGTGCGTACCTCCTTCCATATGACAGCCGGAAGGTCTGAAAACTCCAGCTCGTCCAGAGCGAGAGCGCGGATGACGCTTACCGAGGCCTGCGTTCCGGAGTTTCCTCCCGTGCCCGTGAGCATCGGGATGAACGCCGTCAGCGCTATCTGCGCGGCGAGCGAGTTCTCGTAGTACGTGATTATTATCCCCGTGAAGGTCGCCGACAGCATCAGCAGCGAGAGCCACGGGATCCTCTGGCGGAAGACCTCGAACGGCGTCGCCCTCAGATAGGCCTTCTCGGACGGCGACATGCCGCCCATGATCTCGATGTCCTCGGTCGCCTCGTCCTCGATTATGTCCATGGCGTCGTCGAACGTTACGATGCCGACCATCCTGTTATCCATGTCCACGACGGGCAGCGCCAGGAAGTTGTATTTCGACAGCATCTGCGCGACCGTCTCCTGGTCGGTGTGCGTGTTGACCGATATGACGTTCGGATCCATCAGATCGCCGATCCTGGCGTTCGCGTTCTTTGCGAGCAGCAGATCCTTTACCGTCACGTAGCCGAGCAGCTCCTTCGTGACAGCGTCCGTCACGTAGCAGGTATATATCGTCTCCTTGTCGACGGCCGTCTGCCTGATATTGGCGATGGCCTCCTCGACGGTCATGTCCGGGCGCAGCGCGATGAACTCCGTCGTCATCGAGGAGCCGGCGCAGTCCTCCGGGTATTTGAGGATCTCGTTTATCTCGCGTCGCTTGTCGGGATCCGCCGAAGCGAGCATCCTCTGCACGACGTCGGCGGGCATCTCCTCTATGAGATCGGCCGCGTCGTCCACGAACATCTCGCCTACGACTTCCTTGAGCTCCTTGTCGGAGAAGCCTCTTATGAGGACCTCCTGCTGGTCCGGGTCCATCTCAACGAACGCGGCGGTAGCGGGTTCCTTGGGGAGGAGCCTGAATATGAGCGGCAACTGATCCCCCTCGAGGTCGTTCATCACGGCCGCTATATCGGAGGGGTTCATCGTTACCAGTATGTCTTTTATGGATGAATACTTTTTTGACGCGAGGAGCACGCCGAGCGTGCCCTGCATGGAGAAATTGTGCTCTGCCATCGGAAATGCCTCCTGCTTCGTTTAAAATACAAGATATCTATCCAATGCGCAGACCAAAGCTGCATTTATATGTCTTCAGAATATAAACAGGCGGAAAAGCCGCTGGAACGCCGGCGACCCGTCCCGCGGACTTCGGCCTGCAGCTGTGCCGTTACTTGCAGATTCCATGTGCTCTTCCTCCTCTCCTTCTTTCGTTGCGGGCTTCGCCCAGTATTTAAAGTATATTCCCGCTAAAAAGTCGATGTCAAGAATTTCTCGGGAGCCCCATTGATGCTATAATAAGACACACATCCGCTTTTCAGGCTGAGGGTCCGGCAGCTCCGGACGCCCGGAGGAACATACAGATGATAACGTCATACGACAGCTACCTTTTCGACGAAGGTACGCATTACGAGATATACAGGAAGCTCGGCGCGCATCCGTGCGAGGAGAACGGCTACATCGGAACGCATTTCGCCGTCTGGGCGCCGCACGCCAGGAACGTGCAGCTCATAACGTGGGCGGGGCACAAGGACGTGCGGACCATAACGATGGCCCCGACGATCGGAGGCATCTGGGAGATATTCATGCCGGGCGCCGCGAAGGGCGACTGCTACAAGTTCGCCGTCACGGGGCAGGACGGCATAGTGCGGTATAAAGCCGACCCCTACGCGTTCTTTTCGGAGCTGCGCCCGCAGACGGGCTCGGTCATCTGGCCGCTCGACGGCTACGAATGGGGCGACGGGGAATACATGGACGGCCGCGGGAAGGACGTTCCCAAGAAGCCGATGGCGGTCTACGAGGTCCATCTGGGCTCCTGGAAGCGCAAATGGGACGGCGACGGCTTCCTCAACTACAGGCAGCTCGCGGACGAGCTCGCCGAATACGTGACGTTCATGGGCTTCACGCACGTGGAGCTGATGGGCATCTGCGAGTATCCGTTCGACGGTTCCTGGGGCTATCAGGTGACGGGCTACTTCTCGCCGACCAGCCGCTACGGCGATCCAGACGATCTCAGATATCTCGTCGACAGGCTGCACCGGTCCGGCATAGGCGTCATCCTCGACTGGGTGCCGGCGCATTTCCCCAAGGACAGCTTCTCGCTCGAGCATTTCGACGGCTCCCCGCTGTACGAATCGGCGGATCCGCTGCTCGCGGAATACCCCGAGTGGGGCACGATGGCGTTCGACCACAGCAAGCCGCAGGTCCGCAGCTTCCTGATATCGAGCGCGTTCTACTGGATCAGGGAGTTCCACGTCGACGCGCTCAGGGTGGACGCGGTCGCGGCGATGCTCTACACGAATTTCAGCAGGGACCCGTGGAGGCCGAACAAGTACGGCGGAAGCGAGAACCTCGACAGCATAGCGTTCCTGAAGCAGCTCAACGAAGCGCTGCGCACGCAGACCGACGCCTACATGATCGCCGAGGATTCGTCCGAGGTGCAGGGAATAACGGCGCCCGTCCCCGACGGCGGTCTGGGCTTCATGTTCAAGTGGAACATGGGCTGGATGAACGACACTCTCAAATATTTCGGAAAGGATCCGCTGTTCCGCGGTTATCACCACGGGCAGCTCGCGCACACGGCCGACTACGTGTTCACGGAGCGCTTCATGCTCGTGCTCTCGCACGACGAGGTGGTGCACCTTAAGAAGTCGATGCTGATGAAGATGCCCGGCTCCATGGAGGACAAGCTCGGCGGGCTCAAGTCGCTGTACACGTTCATGTTCACGTTCCCCGGCAAGAAGCTGCTGTTCATGGGGCAGGAGTTCGCGCAGGAGACCGAATGGTCGGAGGAGCGCGAGATCGAGTGGAACCAGGCGCAGGAGACATGGCACAGGGCCGTCATGGAGAGCGTGCGTTCGCTGCTCGCGCTGTACCGCTCGCAGCCCTGCCTGTACGACGACACCGGCAACCCGACGTCGTTCGAGTGGGTGAACCGCGACGACGGCATGCGCAGCACGATAAGCTATATAAGAAGAAATCCGTGGAACTACAACGACGCGCTGCTGGTGATATGCAATTTCGCGCCGGTCGGATACGGCGACTACGCGTGCGGCGTACCGGTCCCGGGTTACTATAAGCGGGTCTTCAGCTCGTACGACAGCATGCCCGGAGGCGGCGGTCCCGCCGAGGCGGGAGACATCGTTCCGCTGACGGCGGAAGAGGCTCCGTGCGACCACTACGGATATACGCTGCGCTACGGCCTTCGTCCCTACGAGGCCGCGGTGTTCAGCTTCCCTGTCGCGCCGGAGGAGACGCCAAAGCCGCGCGGCGGAAAGGCCTCGCCGGCGAAAAAGGGCGCCGGAGGAAAGCCGTCCGCCGGGACCGGAGGGAAGAAGCCCTCGGCCGGAAAGAACAGAAGCAGGAACAAATGAGAAAGAACATAGAATTCGACGAACTGTCAAATTTCAGAGATCTCGCGGGGATAAGGACTCCCGGCGGCCGGACGGTAAAGCCGGGCCTTCTCTACCGCGGCGGTCATCTCGCGTGGATAACGGACAGGGACAAAGCCCGGCTCACGGAAGAGTTCGGGATAGTCAAGGTCATAGACCTCCGCACCGCGGACGAGCTCTCGCGCCGTCCCGACCAGCGCATAGACGGCGTCGAGTACCTGCATCTTCCGCTCGTCGAGCAGCCCTCGCTGCGCCCGGAAACGTCGACGAGAGAGGACGAGCAGCGGCTCGCCGATATCTTTTCCGTCTCTATGGACAAGCTCACCGCCGTGCCCGACATGGCGGGGCTGTACAGGCTCGTCCTGACGACCGAATACGGCCTTTCGACGATGCGCAGGGTCATAAGAGAGATCATGGAGTGCGAGGGGGGCTGCCTCTTCCACTGCACGGCGGGCAAGGACAGGACAGGTATCACCGCGATGGTCCTCGGTCTCATACTCGGGCTCGACCGAGAAGCCGTCATGGAGGACTATCTGGCGACGAACGCCCACGCGTCTTTTGAGGGCGACCGCCAGTACGCCGTGTTCCTCGAGAGGACGGGCGACCCGGATATTGCCGCGCAGGTCAGGCGCGTCTGCATGGCCGACGAGAGCTTTCTCGGCGCGGTCTACGGCGCCGTGGATTCCGTATACGGCGGGCCCGAGGAGTTCGTGAGCGGCGCGCTCGGTATAAGCGAAAAAGTCCGCGAAGAATTTAAGTCCAAAGTGTTGACAGATTGACTTCCCGATGATATTTTTATTGAGTGACGCTGTGTGGGGTGTTTCCACAGGGCGTTTTAGGGTACGCCATAAAACCGGATTTCCGGAAGCGATAACGGAGGATTACAAATGGCTAACGACGTAAGAGTCAAGATCACTCTCTCCTGCACCGAGTGCAAGCAGAGAAACTACAACACGACAAAGAACAAGCGCAACAACACCGACCGCATCGAGCTCATGAAGTACTGCAAGTTCTGCAGAAAAGAGACTCTGCACAGGGAAACGAAGTAACGAAAGGACGCTACGAAAATGGCAGATTCCAACACCGGCACCGCGAAGAAGGGCTTCCTCAACGGCTACTTCAAGGGTGTAAAGAGCGAATTCAAGAAGGTCGTATGGCCCACCAGGAACGAGACCTACAAGTACACCGTGGTCGTACTTGTCATCTGCGCGCTTTTCGCGCTGTTCTTCTGGCTCGTAGATACGGGATGCCTGCTCATTCTCAAGAATGTGCTCGGCGTCATAATGGGCTGACGCTGCGGAACTGACAGGAGATTTCAATGTCGGAAGAAATGCTTATAGAAGAAGAGACCGCCGCCGAGGAAAAGGCGCCTGCGCAAAAGCAGGAAAAGGACGATCTCCCGGTCGGAGCGTTCCGCCGCAGCAAGGAGGCGAAGTGGTACGTCGTACACACTTACTCCGGACATGAAAACAAGGTAAAGGTCAACCTGGAAAAGCTCGTCGAGAACCGCGGCATGCAGGATCTCGTGCTTCAGGTCGTCGTTCCCACAGAAGACAGGATCGAGTTCAAGGACAACCAGCGCCGCCTCAAGACGCGCAAGCTGTTCCCCGGATACGTCATCGTAAAGATGATCGTAACGAACGAATCCTGGTATCTCGTCCGCAACACGCAGGGCGTGACGGGCTTCGTCGGACAGGGCTCCGAACCGATCCCCCTCACGGACGAGGAAGTACGCCGCATGGGAATAGAAAAGACAGTCATCGTTCTCGATATAGCGCCCGGCGATACCGTCAAGGTCATCTCCGGCCCCTTCAAGGGCTTCACGGCCTCCGTCGAGGACGTCAACGACGACAAGCAGACGCTCAGGGCGAAGGTCGACATGTTCGGCCGCTCGACCCCCGTCGAGCTCGAGTACGACCAGGTGGACAAGCTCTAAAGCGAAAAAGGAACGGCGGCGCTCCCGCCGGACCTTCACATAAAAATAACGGGAAGCAAGCCCGTAGAAAGGAGAACGCAATATGGCAAAGAAGATCGAAGGCTTCATTAAGCTGCAGATACCCGCAGGCGCTGCTAATCCTGCTCCTCCGGTAGGCCCGGCGCTCGGTCAGCACGGAGTCAACATCATGGACTTCTGCAAGCAGTTCAATGCAAGGACCCAGGATCAGTCCGGAATGATCATCCCCGTAGTCATCACTGTTTACGCGGACAGATCGTTCACCTTCATCACGAAGACTCCGCCCGCGGCGGTGCTCATCAAGAAGGCCGCAGGGCTGGACAAGGCGTCCGGAGAGCCCAACAAGAAGAAGGTCGCCACGATCACTCTCGCTCAGGCGCAGGAGATCGCGAAGACCAAGATGCCCGATCTGAACGCTGCGGATCTCGATTCCGCGACGGAGATGATCAAAGGCACGGCCAGAAGCATGGGAATTTTAGTAGACGGCTAAACAGTGGGAGGCGAGAGCCGACAGTACCACAAGGAGGTAAAAAATGGCCAAAAGAGGCAAGCGTTATCAGGACGCTGCAAAGCTCTACAACAGGAGCGACCTTTACGACGTGGACGCAGCATTCCAGCTCGTATCGCAGTTCGTTAAGGCAAAATTCGACGAAACGGTCGAAGCTCATTTCAGACTCGGCGTTGACGGCAGACATGCCGATCAGCAGGTAAGAGGCGCTATCGTTCTTCCCCACGGCACGGGCAAGACCAAGAAGGTCCTCGTGTTCGCAAAGGGCGAGAAGGCTCACGAAGCCGAAGCGGCAGGCGCGGATTACGTAGGCGCTGAGGAAATGGCGCAGAAGATCCAGACAGAGAACTGGTTCGATTTCGACGCGGTAGTGGCAACACCCGACATGATGGGTGTCGTAGGCCGCCTCGGTAAGATCCTCGGACCCAAGGGACTCATGCCCAACCCCAAGTCGGGCACCGTCACCATGGACATCACCAAGGCTCTTCAGGAGATCAAAGCCGGTAAAGTGGAATACCGTCTGGACAAGCAGAACATCATCCACACACCGATCGGCAAGGTATCCTTCGGCCCGGAGAAGCTCCAGGAGAACTTCAACGCGCTCGTGGAAGCCATCATCAAGGCAAAGCCGGCCGCAGCAAAGGGACAGTACATCAAGAGCGCCACGATCGCGACGACCATGGGCCCCGGAATAAGACTCAACCCCACCAAGCTCGGATAGGCCGACCGCAAAGGCGGATCGCAACAAAGCAGAATTAAATAGCTGTAGACAGCCGGTGCGCGAAAGGCGCTCAATATCCGGCCGAGGTTACGATTCATAAAAGCCTTTTCAGTCTGCAGACAAAAAAGAAAAGGCTTTCTTTTCGAAGAAAGTCGGAAAGGAGAAAAGATGTCAGCGGAAAATCTCAAGATCAAGCAGGCAGTCGTTGAAGAGATCAAAGGCAAGCTCGACGGCGCCCAGTCCGCTGTCGTAGTCGATTACATCGGCACGACGGTAGAACAGGCGACCGGTATGAGAAAAGCTCTTCGCGAGGCCGGTGTAGATTACACTGTATACAAGAACACACTTATGGCAAGAGCTATAAGCGGCACGGAGTTCGAAGCCCTCAAGGACGTTCTCTCCGGACCCAGCGCTCTGGCTGTGAGCAAGGACGACGCGGTCGCTCCCGTAAGGGTAATCGCGAAGGCTATCAAGGACTATAACAAGATGGCTTTCAAGGGCGGCATCGTCGAAGGCGTCTTCTACGACGCGGACGGGATCAAGGCTCTGGCGGAGATCCCCTCAAGGGACGAACTCATCGCGAAGTTCATGGGAAGCATCCAGTCTCCCGTCGGCAAGCTCGTCCGTACATTCCAGGCTATCGCGGACGCGAAGGCCGAATAGTTTCAGCATAACACCTGTTGCAATTTGAAAAGGAGAAATAAAATGACTAAGGAACAGATTATTGAAGCCATAAAGGCTATGACAGTTCTTGAGCTGAACGAGCTCGTCAAGGCTTGCGAAGAGGAATTCGGCGTATCCGCTGCCGCTCCCGTAGCTGTAATGGCTGGCGGCGCTGCTCCCGCGGAAGAGGAAAAGGACGAATTCGACGTTATCCTGAAGGCTGCCGGCGCAGAGAAGATCAAGGTAATCAAGGTCGTCAGAGAGATCACCGGACTCGGCCTCAAGGAAGCGAAGGACCTTGTAGACGGAGCTCCCAAGGCAGTAAAGGAAGGCGCTTCCAAGGCAGAAGCGAATGACATCAAGGCCAAGCTCGAAGAAGTAGGCGCAGAGATCGAACTCAAGTAATGATCGACTTACGTCCCAAAAGGGTCGTCACCGACGGCCCTTTTGGTGCCTATTTTCCGGCCTGAAAACTGCGGAGAGCCGCGAGGCTGTCACGCAGACGACTTGAAAGCGCTGCCGCGGCAGTCAGGACCGCGCCGAGGCGTTTTCAGCAAAAATAAAAAGGAGGTTAGCGATGCCCCAGCCCATAAAAATCGGCAAGAGAGAGCGCATGAGCTTCTCGAAGATCGAAAGTGTTCTCCCGATGCCAAACCTCATCAAGATCCAAAAAGACTCCTACGACTGGTTTGTTCGTGAGGGTCTTGCTGAGGTTTTTGAGGACATATCGCCAATTAGGGATTACGCGGATAATCTGGCTCTCGAATTCGTCGACTACAATCTTTCCGACGAGACCAAGTACAGCCAGGAGGAATGCAAGGAGCGCGACGCGACTTACGCCGCTCCGCTCAAAGTCAAGGTCAACCTCATAAACCAGGAGACCGGAGAGGTCAAGGAGCAGGAAGTCTTCATGGGAGATTTCCCGATCATGACCGAGAAGGGTACTTTTATCTACAACGGCGCCGAGCGCGTCGTCGTGACCCAGCTCGTCCGTTCCCCCGGACCGTATTACGAGGTCTCCGTAGACAAGTCCAACAACAAGCTGTTCGCGACGACCGTCATCCCCAACAGAGGCGCATGGCTGGAATACGAGACCGATACCAACGAGGTCCTGTCCGTAAGGGTGGACCGCACCAGAAAGCAGCCGATAACCGCGCTGCTGCGTGCGCTGTCCTATAAGGGCGTAGAGGCCAAGCTGGAATCGGAAAAGAGCAAGAATCCCGACGCGACCGACGAGGCTCTCCGCAAGAGGGTCCATCGCATCGGTGAGTACCGCACGTCCGTAGCGGATATGCTGCAGGAAGGCACGAACGAGGAGATCATCGCCGTGTTCGGAGAGGACGAGAGGCTCATCAAGTCCCTCGAAAAGGACTCCTGCACGAACTACGAGGACGGACTCAAGGAGATATACCGCAAACTGCGTCCCGGCGAGCCGGCTACTTTCGAAAGCGCCTACGACCTCATAGAAGGTCTGTTCTTCGACGCCAAGAGGTACGATCTGGCAAAGGTCGGACGTTATAAATACAACAAGAAGCTCGGTCTTGCCAACAGGATCGCCGGCTGCGTCCTCACCGAGGACGTCGCGGATCCCGAAAGCGGCGAGATCCTCTTCGAAAAGGGCGCGCTGCTCTCCAGAGCGGACGCCAAGGCGATAGAGAACTCCGGCGCGGAGATCGTATACGTTGAGAGCAAGAGGGAAGTCGGCAAGTCCGTCAAGGTCATCGGCAACAACTTCGTATCGCTCGCAAAGTACGTCGACTTCGACCCGGCCGAGTACAAGCTTCCCGACACCGTTTTCTACCCGGCGCTCACTGCCCTGCTCGCGAAGTTCGTCGAGGATAACGGCAAGCCCAAGAGAACTAAGGAAGCCAAGGCGGAGTACCTCGCGGCCCAGGCCAAGTTCCTCAGGGCCCACAGGAACGAGCTCTCGCCCAAGCACATAATATTCGACGATATCATCGCGTCCGTCAGCTATCTGCTCGGACTGCCCGACGGTATCGGAAGCCTCGACGACATCGACCACCTCGGAAACAGAAGGCTCAGGACCGTCGGCGAACTGCTCCAGAACCAGTTCCGCATCGGTCTGGCGAGGATGGAGAGAGTCGTCAAGGAGAGGATGACCATCCAGGACATCGGCGGCACGACGCCCCAGGCGCTCATGAACATCCGCCCCGTCACCGCGGCGATAAAGGAGTTCTTCGGTTCTTCGCAGCTGTCGCAGTTCATGGACCAGACGAATCCTCTCGCAGAGCTCACTCACAAGAGAAGGCTCTCGGCCCTCGGCCCCGGCGGTCTCTCCAGAGAGCGCGCGGGCTTCGAGGTAAGAGATATACACCATTCGCACTACGGACGCATGTGCCCGATAGAGACACCGGAAGGTCCGAACATCGGACTTATCGGATCGCTCACGATCTACGGCGTCATCAACCAGTACGGCTTCATCGAGACGCCGTACCGCAAGGTCGACCAGAAGACCGGCATCGTGACGACGAACATCGAGTATCTGGCGGCGGACGAGGAGGAACCGTTCATCATCGCGCAGGCAAACGAGCCGCTCGATAAGGACGGACGCTTCGTCAACGCTCTGGTAATGGCCAGAGGCGAGCTCGGAGAGATCAACCTCTTCCCCAGAGAGAACGTCGATTACATGGACGTCTCCCCGCGCCAGGTCGTATCGATCGCTACCGCGATGATCCCGTTCCTTGAGAACGACGACGCTAACCGCGCCCTGATGGGCTCCAACATGCAGCGTCAGGCCGTTCCTCTCCTCGTGTCCGAGGCGCCCATCGTCGCGACCGGCGCGGAGTGCTCGGCCGCAAGGGATTCCGGCGTCGTTATCCTAGCCAGGCACGCGGGCACCGTCGAATTCGTCGACGCGGTCAGCATAGTGATCGCGAGAGACGACGGCGAGGGCAGGGACACCTACGAGCTGCTCAAGTACAAGCGCAGCAACCAGGGCACCTGCATCAATCAGAAACCGATCGTAGCCCACGGCGAGCACGTCGATGAGGGCGAGGTCATCGCTGACGGTCCCTCCACGGATCTCGGCGAGATATCGCTGGGCAAGAACCTCCTCGTCGCGTTCATGACCTGGGAGGGCTACAACTACGAGGACGCTATCATCCTCAACGAGCGCCTGCTCATGGAGGACGTCCTCACCTCGATCCACATCGAGGAATACGAATCCGAAGCCAGAGACACGAAGCTCGGGCCTGAGGAGATAACGAGAGACATACCCAACGTCGGAGAAGACGCGCTCAAGGATCTGGACGAGGAAGGCATCGTGCGCATCGGCGCCGAGGTCGATTCCTCCGACATCCTCGTCGGCAAGGTCACGCCGAAGGGCGAGACCGAGCTCACGGCCGAGGAAAGGCTCCTGAGGGCCATCTTCGGCGAGAAGG
>JAEEVI010000211.1 GCA_016287035.1 Bacillota bacterium | reverse complement strand
TGTCGTAGTTCAGGTCGCGCTCGTCGGCCGCCACTCTGAAGTATTCTCCGAGATCCTCGGAGCGCAGTCTCTCCTCGCGCGTCAGCAGCGTCTCGAACAGCTTCTCGCCGTGACGCGTTCCTATCACGTTCACGCCCGTGTCGCCGAACAGCTTCTGTACGGCCTCCGCGAGGGTGCCTATGGTCGACGCCGGCGATTTCTGCACGAACAGGTCTCCCGGCTTTCCGTTTTTGAACGCGAACAGCACGAGGTCGAGCGCCTCGTCGAGCGTCATCATGAAGCGCGTCATCTCCGGGTCCGTCACCGTTATCGGCTTGCCGGCCTTAATCTGATCTATGAAAAGAGGGATCACGGAGCCGCGCGAGCACATCACGTTGCCGTATCTCGTGCAGCAGATGACCGTGTCGTCGCCCGCCTCGCGCGCGTTGGCCCCGGCCACCTTCTCCATCATCGCCTTGCTTATGCCCATGGCGTTTATCGGGTACGCCGCCTTGTCCGTCGACAGGCATACGACTCTGCCGACGCCCGCCTCGGCGGCCGCCCGCAGCACATTGTTCGTGCCCTCGACGTTCGTTTTCATCGCTTCCATAGGGAAGAACTCGCACGACGGCACCTGCTTGAGCGCCGCGGCGTGGAATATGAAATCGGAGCCGCGCACCGCCTCGCGCACCGAGTACGGGTCGCGCACGTCGCCTATGAAGAACTTGACCTTCTCGTACTCGTCCGGATGCTCCGCCTGCAGCGTGTGGCGCATGGCGTCCTGCTTGTTCTCGTCGCGCGAGAACACGCGTATCTCGCCCACGTCCGAATCGAGGAACTTCTTCAGAACGGTGGATCCGAACGATCCCGTGCCGCCCGTGATGAGCAGCGTTTTGTCTTTGAACATATCGCCTGTGTCACTTCTCATAATACGCACTCCGTTTCAATCATTTCCTCAGGCCGCCGTTGCTGACCGCCTGCACTCCGGCCTTGTCGTTCTTAACGATCGTAAGGTTCGGGCTCTGTCCGAACACGATGCTGTTGTCAGGTACCGACTGGTTTATGACGTAGGCGTTGGCCGCGATTATAACGCCGTTGCCTACATTGCTGTTCCCGAGCACCTTCGAGTTCGAATACATCGTCACGTCGTCCCCGATGACGGGACGCGGTCTCGCGTCGTTTCCGCCGTCGCTGCCTCCGACCGTGCAGCCCTGGTAGAAATAGAAGCGCTCGCCGTATTCGGCCCGGCCCATGACAGTGCCGAGCGGATGCTCGCACGACCAGACATCCGGGAGCTTTATCGCGTAGAACAGGTCGACGGCATGGAGCATTTTGTTCAGCCCGTATACCATCGCGGCCAGATCCTCCTGCCCGTCCTCATAGCAGAACCTGCTCAGCCAGTACAGGTAATTCGTGTACATGACCCCGTTGAGCGGAT
This sequence comes from Bacillota bacterium, assembly GCA_016287035.1. Classification (GTDB taxonomy): domain Bacteria; phylum Bacillota; class Clostridia; order Peptostreptococcales; family Anaerovoracaceae; genus UBA1764. Next base: position 1,795 of record JAEEVI010000211.1, on the reverse strand, counting down.
CCACGTAACCTTTGAAATACTTGTTTTCAAAACCCGAGAGCGCGCGGACCGCCGCCTGTTCGGCCCTGTCCGGCATCGATCCCAGTTTTCCGATCTCGGCGTCGTCCGCGCCGTACATTAAACGCAGCTGATGAACGACCAGTTTTCCGGCTTCCATAAAAAGTTCTCCCGACGTTATTACTCTTCCCATACCGGGTGTTTGAGCACCCATCTTCCGGCGCCGTCCTTTTCGAACAGCTCCGTGTTGTAGTGTTTATCTATGATGTCCCAGAATTCGGTCTCAGTGTAGCCGCAGAACTCGCAGAAGTCCCTCACGCACAGAGGATCGAGATTGCCGTCGCGCTCCTTCACGATCTTCTTCGCCTCGTCGCGCGATATCATGCCGTATCTGACCATCCGCGAGGCGTAATCCGTAGCGGCCTGGTGCCCGAACTTCGGGTACTTCATCCAGGAATGCACGAGGTACGCCCGGCTGTCTACCTGGTCGAAGTTCTCCGCGTGATGCGTCCTCTCCCACTCGTGCGTCAGGTCGTGGAAGCCGTGCTTTCTCGCGAACTCGTAATTCTTGAAACTGTTCCACGGCGTGAAATACGAAATGTATATCGGATCGAGCTTATCGAACTCTTCCGGCGACGGGGCCTTGGTAAGATAGAGGTCCTCCGCGCTCACGCCGGCGCCCTCGATAAGTTCCGCGTCGTCGATATCGGCGGCCACGCCGTTGCCGAGCTGCGCCTTCGCGGAGTACGTGTCCGCCGCCGCGGATCCGCCGTACTCATAGCTCACGTTTTCCCCGTATACGAGGAGCGGCGTGTTGAACTTGCCCGCCATGAGGAGCGGATACGTATATATCAGCCTGTCTACGTACCACGTAGGTTTGCCGTACTTTTCGAACATGTAGCGCATGATCTTCTTCTGTGCCTTTATGTCCGGCTTGAGGCTCATGATGCTGCATCCGAACTCTTCGGAGATGTTCTTCAGATTGTGGATCCCCGCGTCCGTCATCGGGAAGTTGTCCTCGACGGAAAACAGTATCGGGTTCATGCGCATCACGTTCTTCATCAGGTCGACCTGAAAATGGGAGTCCTTGCCGCCGGAGACCGCGATGGCGCAGTCCGGCGCTCCCGGCCCGTTCATGCCGCGGTACTTGTCGCAGATCGCCTCAAGTTCGCGCCATCTGGCGTCCCAGTCCACGGACGCGCGGTTCTCATACGACTGGCACGCGGAGCATACGCCTTCCTCGTTGAACGTTATTCCGGGTCTCGTGCTGGGCATAACGCATTTCTTACAGTAAAACATCGCCATTCATCTCCTTCGCCGTTTTGTAAACGGAATCCAGTTCCGGATCCTTTTCGCGGTAATACGCGTACAGGTACTTCATCATCTCGAAGTCTTCCTCCGAGTCGATGTCGAGCACCAGATAATCGTCCATCAGGGATATGCCGCAGTTGTATTCGAGCAGCGTTTTGTCGAGCGCGCCCGTGAGCATCGCCGGGCTGTATACGTAGATGCTCGCGTTCATTTCGTAAGACTTCGGCGCCTGCTGCCGCGCCGTGAAGTCCGACATGCAGATCTTATGGTAAAAACCGTCCGGTTTGCTTTCGACCATATTGAAGTACGGGCTGCGCCTCGCCTCGACGACGCTGAATACGACGTCACAGCCGCCGCCCGCGAAAACGTCTATCGCGTTTTCGATATCCCTCACTCCGCGCAGCGGGGACGTGATGTCGAGGTCGACTACAGCGTCGAATCTCCGCCCGCCGAAGCTCAGGAACGTGTCCCTGATGACTTCGTCCTT
>JAEEVI010000210.1 GCA_016287035.1 Bacillota bacterium | reverse complement strand
CTCGATATGAACGTGGTCGGCTACGATCCGTTCATGTCCGTGGGAGCGGCGCTGCGCCTGGATCCGTCCGTCACGATCGCGAACGGGCTCGACGACATCTACAAGAACTGCGATTTCATCTCGCTCCACCTTCCGCAGACCTCCGACACCAAGGGAATGGTCGACAGCAAGGCTCTGTCGCTCATGAAGAGCGACGCCGTACTGCTCAACTTCGCCAGAGGCGGCCTCATCGTGGACGCGGACGTGATCGACGCCCTCGAGAACGACAGGCTCGGATGCTACGTCACGGACTTCCCCAACGACACGATAATCGCGTGCGACAAGGTCATAGCGACGCCGCACCTCGGCGCTTCCACCCCGGAGGCCGAGGAGAACTGCGCCCGCATGGCGGCGGAACAGCTCGACGCTTTCGTCCGCTACGGAAACATAAAGAACAGCGTGAACTATCCGGCGGCCGAGATGCCCTTCGAAGGCGGCGCCAGGCTCGTGATAATGAACCGCAATATAAAGAACATGGTCGGCCAGATAACGGCCGTGCTCGGCAACGCCGGGCTCAACATCGAGCACATGCTCAACAGGAGCCGCGGAGAGCTCGCGTATACGATGATCGATACGCGCGACGTGCCCGAGCAGTCGACGGTCGACGCCATCAGGGCGATCGACGGCGTAATCAGAGTAAGAGTCATATCGTAAGCGCTCCGTAATAAGCAAAGCGAGGTAACGATGAACTGCAAGGAAAAGCTCGCCGCCGTCGGCGCGGCGCTGCCGAAGATAGTCTTTCCGTCGGAGAACTGCGATCTTTCGAAGTTCTCATGCGTGGCCTGCGATCAGTACAGCGCGAGGCCGCAGTACTGGGAACAGGTCGAGGACCTCGTAGGCGGCAGCCCTTCTTCGCTTTACATGATGATGCCCGAAGCATGGCTGACGGACGCTTCGAGGGCGGCTCACGAGGCCGCGATACCCTCTGTCATGGAGCGGTATCTCGCGGACGGCAGCCTCGCTGAGATCGGCGAGGGAATGGTGTTCCTTCACCGCTCGACGACGACTGGAGTGCGCCGCGGGCTCGTCCTCATGCTCGACCTCGAGGAATACGACTACCGTCCGGGCTCAAAGACGATGATCAGAGCCACGGAGAAGACGGTCGTCGAGCGCCTTCCCGTGCGCATACAGATAAGGAAAGGCGTGCCTCTGGAGATGCCGCACATAATGGTGCTCATCGCCGACCGCGAAAACGCCCTCATGGGAATGCTCGACAGGCTCACCGAAGATATGGCCCCGCTCTACGACTTCGAGCTGATGCAGCGGAGCGGTCACCTCAAGGGCTGGTTCCTGCGCGGGGAAAACGAACTGTCGGCGATCGCAGACAGACTCCTCGAGCTCAGGGAAAAGGCAGCGGATGGTATGCTCTACGCGATCGGCGACGGAAACCACTCGCTCGCCGCAGCGAAGGAGCACTGGAACGCTCTTAAAGCGTCGCTCACGGCGGATGAGCTCCGGGACCACCCCGCGAGATACTGCATGGTGGAGATCGTCAACCTGTTCGACGACGCGCTCGCGTTCGAGCCGATACACAGGCTGCTGATGAACGTCGACGCGGAGCAGGTGCAGCGCGACCTCGGCTTCGACGCGGCGCAGCCGCCCAGCCTTCAGGAGCTTCAGCCGAAGCTCGACGAATGGCTCGCCTCTCATCCCGAGAGCGGCATCGAGTACATCCACGGCGAGCAGGAATGCAGGGAGCTTGGCGGAAAGCCCGGAAACCTCGCGATCATCTGGGACGAGTTCCCGAAGGGGGATCTGTTCGCGGACGTCGCAAGGAACGGCGTGCTCGTGCGCAAGAGCTTCTCGATGGGAGCGGCTCCGGACAAGCGCTTCTACCTGGAGTGCAGAAAGATAAGATAAAAAAAGGCCCCGGATATCCGGGGCTTTTAAGTATTCTATACGGAGTGCTGGATCTTCACGACCTGATACGGGAACCTGTGCGAAGCGCCGTCGTCCGGCCAGCTCTGCAGGTACGCGGCCCAGGTATAGACCGTGCCGTTCGGGTCGCTGTTCTTTACGAGACCGAGGTAGATGACGTACTCGCCTATCCCGTTGTGGGTGTGCTCGATGCGCTGAAGCGACCACTTCATGTTTTCGACGCTGATCGGCGCGATGTCGTAGTCCTTGCCGTAGGGCTCCTTCGTGACGGAATAGCTGTCCTGATACGGAGGTATGCCGACGGCTTCGATCGACGCCGCGAAGAACGTCCGCGCGTAGTCGTCGACCCTTTCCTTCGGTATGTGATAGATCCCGAGCTCGTCGGCGTCGCCCTCGTCGTGGCTCTCGTTGACGACGATCGCTATGAGATCCCAGAAATCGACGGCGTTGAGCGCCGAAAGATCTATCTCGTCGTTGTTTATGCTCCTGTATTCGCAGATCTTCGCGATGCATCCCTGCAGCTGACGCGTCTCCTCGTAGATAGGATCGTCCTCGGGGATGAGAAACTCGTTCTCCTCCTCCGGCTCGTCCTGCTCCAGCGTCATCGCGTAGTCCGCCTTCGGCTTTACCTCCGTGTTGAGAGGAAGCCTCGCCGAGGTCTTTTTCCCCGAAGAACACGCCGCCGACGCGAAGACCATCGCTAAAAGCAGCAGAATGGATAATGCTCTCTTCATTGATGCTCCTTTTACAGTTGGCTTTTTTGCGAGCGTGCTAAAATTGTAAAGTATACCGGGTCAAAAATCAAGCAAAGATGAAAATAAGTGCTTGAAAAAGCAGACTGCCTTTGCTATACTAATGTGCGTTCCGACAAACGGAGCGCATACGCGGAAGTGGCTCAGGGGTAGAGCATCGCCTTGCCAAGGCGAGGGTCGCGAGTTCGAATCTCGTCTTCCGCTCCATATCGGGGTGTGGCGCAGTTTGGTAGCGTGCTTGACTGGGGGTCAAGAGGCCTCGGGTTCAAGTCCCGACACTCCGACCACTGAGAGTGTTCATAACGGATCTGAGTTATGAACACTCCTTTTATTTGCCTAAAAGTTATTAGTTAAATTTTAGCTTGTATTTTACCTAAAATGACATATAATACTTTCGGAGGGACGAACGATGATAATCAACACAAACAATATCATATCGGTCAGCGAGGCAAATCAGAATTTTTCCAAGGCTGCCCGTATTGCGGATAAAAACGGCCAGGTCGTAATTTTCAAGAACAACAAGCCTAAATATGTTTTGCTGGATATAGAAAGCAACCCTATTATCGAGATGACTGATGACGAAAAGATAGATTTCGTCGCTGCCCGCATACTTAAGAAGTATAGACCGGCATTTGAGGCACTTGCAAAATGATCAGGTTTTCAAAAGATAAAGTCAAGCTGATTCATCAACTCATTACCGAGGAGACCGGCGGGATCATCGGCATTCGTGATGAAGGCCTGCTTGATTCCGCG
>JAEEVI010000209.1 GCA_016287035.1 Bacillota bacterium | reverse complement strand
TTGCAATCTCAGTCCCGCGCGTATATACTATGCCAGACAATCAATGTTGGTGGACGCCCGAAAGCTGACACATGAGGGCATCCGGGACCCGGAACTTCCGGGCAGACCAAAGGAGAGGAAGACTTCTCTCTCAGGGCCGCACGACCGATTAAGGCGGCATTTCCTGAAATAAGACGAGGTTCCCGCTAAAGGGCGGGGGTACCGCACAGGAGTTGATATTTCCTGAAATGAAGAAAAACGAATACTTTAAGGCCTTTGCGGGCGTGACGGAGTCCGCGGCGGCGCCCGGTTGTGTTGGGGCGTCACATCAGATCCGGGCCTTGGTAAAAACGATCACGTATATCCGTAGCTCAGCGCTTTGCGCCTGGGCTATTTGTGTTTAATAAAAGAGGAGCTCCCATGATAGAACTGAGGCATCTGCGAAAAGTATACGACAACGCTATCCCTCTGGAGGACGTCAGCATAACGATCAACGACGGGGACGTCATCGCCGTCATCGGTCCGTCAGGCACCGGAAAATCGACGCTGCTGCGCTGCATCAACATGCTCGAGGAGCCGACGAGCGGCGAGATACTCATCGACGGAAAGGTCATAAACGACGGCAGCTGCGACCTCAACGAGGTCCGCAAGAAGATGGGCATGGTGTTCCAGTCGTTCAACCTGTTCGGTCATCTGACGGTCATCGAGAACATCATGAATCCCCAGATAACGCTCCTTGGAAGGAGCCGCCAGGAGGCCTACGAAAAGGCAATGGAGCTGCTTTGGAAGGTCGGTCTGGGCGCCAAGGCGCTCAATTATCCCGACGAGCTGTCGGGCGGCCAGCAGCAGAGGATCGCCATCGCCAGGACGCTCGCCATGGATCCTGACATCATCCTTTTCGACGAGCCGACCTCGGCGCTGGATCCCTCGATGATCGGCGAGGTCCAGACGATAATCCGCATGATCGCCAAGACCGGGCGCACGATGATGATCGTGACGCACGAGATGGATTTCGCGCGCAAGATATCCAACAGAGTCCTTTACATGGACGACGGCGGCATATACGAAGAGGGCACGCCCAAGCAGATATTCGAGAACCCTCAGAAGGACAAGACGCGCCGCTTCATACAGCGTCTCAGCACGCTCAGCTACAGGATAGAGAGCACGGACTTCGACTTCGAGACCGTCACTGACGAGCTTCAGGAATACGCCGAAAAGCTGCTCATCGAGAACGAGCGTACGAGCAAGCTGCAGATCGCCCTGGAGGAGATCTGCGTCAACAACCTCTTCCTGATGGAGGATCCCAACATATTCGTGCGCATAGATTATTCGGAGAAGAGCGACGTCCTGCTGCTCGACCTCAAGTACAAGGGCGAGCACTTCGACCCGAAGGACTCCGACAACATACTGTTCAATTCGATCCTCGCCGAGCCGACGACGACCATGGTCGACGAGAAGATCGACAATCCCGAGAAGTGGTACGACAACCACACGGCGATAAGCTTCAGATGGGAGGACTAGGAAGATGAAGAAGACAGGCATTATCTTACTCGTATTGCTGCTCTGCGCCGCTTCGATCCTGCCCGCCATGGCCTTCGCCGCGGAGGAGATGCAGCCCAAATACGGAATAACCAAGATAGAAGAGCTCCACGGAAAGCGCCTCGGAGTGCAGACCGGCACCCTTTACGAGCAGGCCATAGGCTGGCCCAAGGAGGAGACCGACAAGTTCGAGCAGTACAAGATGCCCAACGACATGCTGCTCGCCCTGGAGTCAAATAAGCTCGACGCGTATCTGATCGAGGAGGTCGGCTTCTACGCGCAGCGCTACGAGCATCCGGAGCTGATGCGCCTCGAGGAGAAGGCCGGCGAGAGCCAGTTCGCCGTCATCGTCGGAAACAACGAGAAGCAGGACAGGCTCTTCGCGGAGATGCAGGAGTTCATAGCCGCCGGCAAGGAGAGCGGCTGGCTCGACGAGCTGTACGATTACTGGGTAAAGAACTGGAACCCCAACACCTGCAAGATCGAGAACATCCCCGAGACGACAGGCGAGAACGGCACCGTGATCATCGCGATCGAGGGCGGGTACGAGCCTTTCTCGTTCGAGAGCAACGGCCAGTTCTCCGGCTACGACGTGGAGTTCATGATGAACTTCTGCTCGAAATACGGATATAACTGGGATTTCCAGGCTATGGAGTTCGATTCGATCGCCGTCGGCGCGATCGCCGGCAAGTACGATTTCGGAATGAACATCGTAGTCGACGAGGAGCGCGCGGAGGATTCCGTCCTCACCGACTGGTACTACGTGTGCGACCTCGTATTCGTAGTCGAGGGCGAATACGAGAGCGAGTTGGGCTTCTTCGAGAGGCTCTCGAACAGCTTCAACAAGACGTTCATCCGCGAGAACCGCTGGAGGCTGTTCGCCGAAGGTATCGGAAGGACGATGCTCATAACGGTATGCTCCGTCGTATTCGGAACGATACTCGGCTTCGCGATCTACATGGCGTGCCGCCACGGCAACAGGGCGGCGAACGCTGTCAACGACGTGTTCAACGCGTTCATCGCGGGAATCCCGACGGTAGTGTTCCTGATGATCCTCTCGTTCGTGGTGTTCGGCAATTCGCATCTGTCCACGACGTGGATCTCGGTCCTGGGCTTCACGCTCATATTCGGCTGCGGCATGTACGACATGCTCTGCGTCGGCTGCAACGCCATCCCGAAGGGACAGACCGAGGCGTCGAGGGCGCTTGGCTACAGCGACAGCCAGTGCTTCTTCAAGATCATACTGCCTCAGGCGGCGCAGCACTTCCTGCCGATCTATAAGAACAACGTCGTCTCGCTCATAAAAGAGACTTCCGTAGTCGGCTACATCGCCGTCATGGACCTCACCAAGATGGGCGATCTGGTCAGGAGCCGCACGTATCAGGCGTTCTTCTCGCTCATAGCCGTCGCGATCATGTACTTCGTGATGGAGGCCGTTCTGGTCGCGATAGTCAGGCGCGTTCAGCTCGGCGTCGATACGAAGAAGCGCACGAAAGAGCAGGTGCTCAAGGGCATACAGGAAGTCGAATAAAACGCGTAAAAAGAACGGGGCCGGCTATGCCGGCCCCGCGTTTCGTTTTTTGCCACGTTTCAGTGCAGCAGGTTCGAGATCCTCTTGTACAGCAGGAACGTTATCAC
>JAEEVI010000208.1 GCA_016287035.1 Bacillota bacterium | reverse complement strand
TTTCAACGAGGAGAACGGACTGCCTACCGGCGAGGCGAACACCATCGTCCAGGGCAGCGACGGATACCTCTGGGTCGGCAGCTACGGAGGACTGCTCCGCTACGACGGTTCGAGCTTCGTGGATTTCAGCGGAGAGCTCGAAAGCCCCGCGATACGCGCGCTGTTCGTCAGCTCGGACGGCACGCTTTATATCGGAACGAACGATGCCGGCGCGTATACTTTCAAGGACGACGTGTTCACTAAGGAAGAGCTTCCCGACGGGCGCTCGTTCCTGTGCATACGCGGCTTCGCCGAGGGCGCCGACGGCACCGTTTACGCCGCTTCCACCTCCGGCGTCGCGAAGATCGAAAACGGCGCGGTCGTGCCGCTGCGCTGCGAGGAGATCTCCGGCGAGCAGTTCCTCAGCGTCTCTGTCGACGTCTTCGGAAACATCTGGGCCATGCCCGCTTCGGGATGCGTCTACGTGCTGAACGAGGACGGCTTTCTCAAAAAGATCGAGGCCCACGAGCTCTTCAGCACCGGATCGATCTATTCCCTGACGTCCGACAGGAACGGGAACATCTATCTCGGCTCCTCGGCCAATCAGATAATAAAGATCACGTTCGACAAAAGCGGGGATCCCCTGCGCCTGTCCGATCACAGGCGCTCGTTTTACAGCACGGGCGAAGTATCTGCGATCAACATGCTCAATCCCGTGCACGACGGGACTATCCTTGTGAGCGCTCTCACAGGCTTCGGATTTTTAGACGCGGAAGGCAATTTCGAGCGCGTCGACAAGAACGCCGACACGGCCATCTCCGCGAACTGGGCGGAGCTCGACCACGAGGGCAACCGATGGGTCGCCTCGTCTACATACGGCCTCGTGCGCTTCTGCGTAGGCTGCTTCGACAGCTGCAATTACAATTCTCATCTCGGCGATATATTCGTGAACGCCGTCACGAAGCAGGACGGCTTGTTCTACGCGGCGACGGACTCGGGCGTGCTCGTGTTCGACGAGGACTGGAACCTTCTGGACAGCGGGCTCACGGAGCTCCTCAGGGACGTGCGCGTCAGGAACATCACGACGGATCCGGCGGGGAACATCTGGCTGGCGACTTATTCCGCCCACGGCGCGATGAGGTACGACCCCCGGACAGGCGAGACAAGGAATTTTGGAGAAGCCGAGGGCCTAAACAGCGAAAAGATAAGGGTCGTCTACGCTCTGTCGGACGGCAGGATGCTCGTGGGAAACCAGTCGGGCGTCAACATAATAGAAGGCGATGAGATAACGGAGAGCTACGGGAGCGCCGACGGCATGGAGACGACGTCGGTGCTGTGCGCGATGGAGCTCGACGGAAGGATATACGTCGGGACCGACGGCAGCGGCATATACGAGATAACGGACAGCGGGCTCGTGAACCTGTCAGCCGATCAGGGGCTCACGCAGGGCGTCGTCCTCAGGATGGAACCTGACGCCGACGAAAACGGCAATTACTACGTATGCGCCGGCGACAAGCTCTTCTACTGCGAAAACGGCGCGTTCCGCCAGCTTTCGGGCATATCGAAGGGCTCCGGCAGCATCTACAGCATATACGACATAGGCGGGAGGCTATGGATCCTGCAGAACGGCGGGATCTTTGCCGCGGATAAGAAGACCGTCCTTTCGGGCGGAGACGCGTATACCGCCCAGTACGGCGTAAAGTGCGGCCTTACGGGAACTCTCGTAGCGAACACCTGGTGCTGGCTTTCCGAAGACGGTTCGCTCTACATCCCTACGAGGAACGGGATCAGCGTGTTCTATTTCAAGGGCGTGGACGTGACCGTGCCGCACGCGATAGTCAACAGCATAACCGTCGACGACGTCGTATACGAGCATCCGAAGTCGCTCCGCCTTCCGAGCGAAGCGCAGCGCGTTACGGTCGACATATCGTCGCTGCTGTTTTCCGATATGTCCGAGTTTCTTATAAGCTACAGGCTCATTGGCTTCGATACGGCCGAGTATACGACGCCCGAAAAGCACGTGAGCGCGAGCTATACGAACCTCAAGGGCAAAAAATACACGCTCAGGATGCGCATAATCGATCCTCTGACGGGAGAATCGATGAACGAGCTCGACGTCCACATAACGAAACAGAAGAAGATCACCGAATACGCGTGGTTCTGGATCGCCGTCGCCGCGGCCGGCATACTCGCGACGCTCGGCTTCGCGACCGCCGCGTTCAAGCTCAGGCTGCGCCAGACCGAAAAGCGGCAGAAGGAGATGCAGGACATCGTGGATCAGTCCATGACGACGATAGCCAGCACCATAGATGCCAAGGACGAGTATACCAAGGGTCATTCCGTGCGCGTCGCGACGTACGCGCGCGAGATCGCGAGGCGCCTGGGCTATTCGGAGCACGACCAGCAGAACGTGTATTACATCGGCCTTCTGCACGATATAGGGAAGATCGGCGTTCCCGACAACGTCCTGAACAAGAAGGGCAAACTGACGGACGAGGAGTTCAACGCCATAAGGCGCCATCCGGCGACGGGCGGGACCATACTCGAAAAGTTCTCCGCGATCAGCGGCATAAGCGACGGCGCGCGCTATCATCACGAAAGATACGACGGCAGAGGATACTGCGAAGGGCTCGCGGGGAAGGACATACCCGAGGTAGCGAGGATCATCGGAGTCGCCGACAGCTACGACGCCATGGAGAGCAACAGGGTGTACCGGCCCGGCCTTACCCCCGAAGTGATCCTCGGGGAGCTGAAAAAGGGCGCGGGGACGCAGTTCGATCCGGAGATCGTAAAGATAATGTGCGATATGATCGACGACGGCTTCGCTCCGCTAGACTACGAGGGATAGCCTCCGCGACCCCCTTTACTTTTAGCGCATTTATGGTATAGTAAAAAGGCACTGATCATTTTTATCGCATGTCACAGGAGTTATTTATGGCACAGACAGACGGAATAAGATCCGACAATATCAGCATCAGTTCCGATTTGGCGGAGACGGTCATCGGACCGAAGACCAGCTTCACCGGAAACATCAGATCCGACAAGCCCATCCTCATCCAGGGCAGCTTCGACGGAGAGATCGTTTCCACGGACTTCGTCGAGATCGCGGCTTCCGGAAGCCTCAAGGGCAAGGTAAGCTGCAGGGAGCTGCATCTGCTCGGAAAGGCGGAGGGCTCCATAACGTGCACCGAGCTCTTAAAGTTCGAGGTCTCGGGCATCTTCAAGGGAGACGCGTTCGTAAAGAACGTTCAGATAATCCCCGGAAGCACGTTCGACGGCACGCTCACGATGTCGGATATGAGAAAATAGTTCTTAACGCAAACGAAAGCGCCGCGTCATCCACGGATGACGCGGCGCTTTTTCCCGCTTTATTCCCGCGCGGCCTGAGCCTGCATCCGTTCGATCTCCTC
>JAEEVI010000207.1 GCA_016287035.1 Bacillota bacterium | reverse complement strand
GGAGCAGACCTCGTGCTCGAGCTGCCCGTGCTGTACGCGCTAAACTCCGCGCGCGAGTTCGCGTTCGGAGGGATAAGGCTGCTCAGGAGCCTCGGCTGCGTTGACACGCTCGCTTTCGGCTCCGAGACCGGAGACGCCGGTTTTCTCGAGGGCGCGGCCGCGCTGACCGAAAGCGCTTCCGCTTCCGAAAGCCCCGCGCTCAGGGAGGCTCTCGCCAGAGGTCTCTCGTATCCCCAGGCTCTCAGCGAGGCGTGCGGTCTTTCCCTTCAGCCGAACGACATACTCGCGGTCGAATATATAAACCAGCTGCGAGCCCAGGACGCGGGGATGGACATATTCGCTGTCAGACGCGTCGGGGAGGGGCACGCGGAGACGGCGAGCCGCCTGCGCGAAGATCCCGGCAGCGCGCGGGAGCATATGCCGCAGGCCGCGTGGGAGATATTCGACGGCGCCGGCAGGTGGGACGCCGCTGCCGACGCGAGGCTGTTCGACATGCTGCGCTTCTCGCTTATGACGACGGAGCCCGAAGAGGTCGCGGAGATACTCTCCGTCGGAGAGGGGCTTGAGAACGCGTTCAGGCGCGCCGCCTTTTCCGCGCGGAGCACGGACGATCTCATAATGGCCGTCAAATCGAAGAGATATACGTACGCCAGGCTGTCGCGCTGCCTCATGCAGCTCATCCTCGGCATAAGCAAGGATCTGTACGCGTACGCGAAGGAGCAGGACTGCTTCGCCCGCGTCCTCGCGTTCAGCGAAAAGGGCGCCTCGCTCCTGAGAAGGATAAAGGACGCCGGAAACTGCGCCGTCCTCAGCAATCTCAGCAAGACGGACGTTATGAAGAGCAGCTTCCGCGAGACGCTGGAACTGGACATACAGGCTTCCGATCTGTATTCGATACTGACCGGGCGCAGCGTGTACGACAATTCCGATTTTGTAAAGTCTCCGAGGCTTGCAAATATCGAGTAGTTGGGATATAATCACAAATTGCGACAATACTTTCCAAAAGTTTTTTTAAGGAGAATAACGATATGAAGATCTTGGTTATCAATTGCGGAAGCTCCTCGCTCAAGTATCAGGTGCTCAACATGGAGGATCACAGCCTCCTCTGCAAGGGCCTCGTAGAGAGGATCGCCGCGGACGGTTCCGTCCTCACCCACACGAAGATCGGTCTCGACGAGAAGAAGAAGGTCGAAGCTCCGATGGCGGACCATACCGCTGCCATCAGCTACGTGCTCGAAGCTCTCGTGGATCCGAAGTTCGGCGTCGTCGCCTCCATGGACGAGATCGGCGCTGTGGGCCACAGAGTCCTGCACGGCGGAGAAGCTTTCACAGCGAGCACGCTCGTTACGCCCGAGGTCGAGGCTGCGATCGAGGACTGCATCCCTCTCGGACCGCTCCACAACCCCGCCAACCTCATGGGCATCCGCGCCTGCCAGGGTCTCATGCCGAACACGCCGCAGGTCGCCGTATTCGATACGGCGTTCCATCAGAGCATGCCTGCGGAATCCTTCATATATCCGCTCCCGTACGAGTACTACGAGAAGTATCACGTAAGAAGATACGGCTTCCACGGCACCTCCCACAGATACATCACTCTCAGGGCTGCCGCCATGCTCGGAAAGAAGCCCGAGGAGACCTCGATAATCTCCTGCCACCTCGGAAACGGTTCCTCGCTCTGCGCGGTCAAGAACGGCAAGTGCTACGACACCTCGATGGGTCTCACGCCGCTCGAAGGCCTCGAGATGGGCACCCGCTGCGGAGACATCGACCCCGCCGCCGTACCGTTCATAGCCGAGAGGGAAGGGCTCTCCTTCAAGGACATGGACACGATCATGAACAAGAAGTCCGGTCTTCTCGGTGTTTCCGGAGTATCCGGTGACGCCAGAGACGTCGAGGAAGCGGCGAATGCCGGTAATTACAGGGCTCAGCTGGCTCTCGACATCTTCACCCACAGGGTAAAGCACTATATCGGAGCCTACATCGCCGAGATGAACGGCGTCGACGCGATCGTATTCACCGCCGGTATAGGCGAGAACAGCATCACCAGCAGAGAGAACATCTGCCGCGACATGGAGGCTCTGGGCATAAAGATCGACCCCGAGAAGAACAAGGTCAGGGGCAGGGAGTGCGTCATCTCCGCCGACGATTCCCCCGTCAAGATCCTGCTCATCCCGACGAACGAGGAGCTCATGATCGCCATGGACACCTACGACATCGTCACCGGAAAATAGGCTGATCTCCGAAAAGACGAATAAAGGCTAAACGAAAACAGCTGTACGGCGTTCCGGCCATACAGCTGTTTTATTATCTGTTCCGCGTTTTACCGCTCGCCGCCGCCCGGCGCTGCGGCGCCCGGGAAGACAAAACCTCCCGGGCCCTCATCCGCATGAGATCCCGGGGGGCTTGTTTTATGCAAAGATAAGTTAACAGGAGGGACAATTGGACCTGATCAAACTGCCGAACACGGACCTTGAGCTGTTTCCGGTCATCTTCGGAACGGGAAATTTCAAGGAAAAACTCAGCAAGCAAGAAGCCGTTTACCTGCTCGACGCGTATGTCGATATGGGCGGCTGCTGCATAGACACCGCGAACATCTACGGCCGCTGGCTCCCCGGCGCGATGAACACCAGCGAGCAGTTTCTGGGCGAATGGCTCAGGGACCGCGGAGGGAAGGTCGGCGTCATGATCACCAGCAAGGGCGGTCATCCGTCGCTTTCCGACGGAAGATGCCGCGTTAACAGAGAATGTCTGCGCCTGGATCTTGAGGACAGCCTCAGGACGCTGGGCGTGGACTGCCT
>JAEEVI010000206.1 GCA_016287035.1 Bacillota bacterium | reverse complement strand
TATTCGCTTTTCGGAACGATCTCGAGATTGAGCTCCGTTACGACGCGCTCGGTCCTGTAGCCTTCGGCGTCCAGAAACTCCGCGAGCGTGCAGCCCTCTCTTACCGTTCTCTCCTCTCCGTTTACGAGCATTTCCTTCTCCCGAACAAAAAATGCCGGAAAAGATCGTACCCTTGGTGGTGCGCCCCTTCCGACATTTCGTCTCTTCGTATTATTTACAACGTAGAAATTATATAGCCGCGCCGAAAGACTGTCAAGCCTTGCGCCTCGCGAGCCTCGCGAACCTCGGAAGCGAATTTTCCATAGGCCTGTCGGGCTCGCCTTGTATGAGCGGAAGCGCGTAAGCCGAAAAATCGCTCTTGAGCCCGTTGCCCGCGGCGTTGATCCATTCCCTGGGGATCTTCTTCTCCGCGTTCGCCGCCACGTCCAGATCCACGAGATTGGCGGTGCAGAGATATTTAGGATCTCTTCTGCAGGTAAAGGTGACCATCTTGTCCGTCAGGCCTTTTACGGCCGATTCGACGGCCACGCGTCCGGCCATATACGCCTCTTCGATGTCTGTAGCGGAAGCGCAGTGGCTCGCGCAGCGCTGCAGAAGCGACAGCTCGATGCCCCTCACCTTCGCGCCCGTGCGGTTCTTGACCTCGTCGGCGAGCAGCGAAGCGAGTCCGCCGAGCTGGACGTGACCGAAGCTGTCGACGACCGAGTTGGCGACGTCGGAGACGAGCGATCCGTCGGGATAGTGGATGCCCTCGGAAACGGCGACCATGCAGTAGCCTGTGAGCTTATATATCTCCTCGACGTCGTCGAGGAAGCGGTTCATGTAGAAATCTGTCTCGGGAAGGTAGATGAGGTCCGGACCGCAGCCCATATCCTTCGCCAGAGCCGCGGCGGCCGTGAGCCATCCCGCGTTGCGCCCCATTATCTCCACGACGGTGACCGTGCCGACGTCGTACACCCTCGCGTCCTGGAACACCTCCATGCACGAGGTGGCGATGTACTTCGCGGCGCTGCCGTATCCCGGGCAGTGGTCGGTACCGGCCAGATCGTTGTCTATCGTCTTGGGAACGCCTATCACGCGGCATTCGTATCCGACCTTCTGCATGTACTTGGATATCTTGTTGCAGGTATCCATGGAGTCGTTGCCGCCGTTGTAGAAGAAGTAGCGCACGTCGTACTTCCTGAATATCTCGAGTATCCTTTCGTACTCGGTGGTATCCGTATCCGGGTCCTTGAGCTTGTAGCGGCAGGAGCCGAGCGCAGAGGACGGCGTGTACTTCAGCATCGAGATCTCCTTCGGATCCTCGAGGCTCATGTCGAAGAGCTCGTCGTCGAGAACGCCCTTTATACCGTGAGACGCGCCGTAGACCTTCGTTATGCAGCCTGTCTTCAGAGCCGTCTCAATGACGCCCTGCGCGCTCGCGTTGATCACGGCCGTCGGGCCGCCCGACTGACCGAATATGCATGCTCCTTTTAGTTCTGTCATCGTTGCCTCCCTGTATTTTTTTCGATCAATTTGAACAATTGAGGGATTATCTGATCCTCCGGGACCGTCGCGACAGGCTCGCCGTGCTCTATGAGCAGCCCGACGCCCTTTCCGCAGGCGACTCCCACGTCCGCGTTCCTCGCCTCGCCGGGACCGTTGACCTCGCAGCCCATCACGGCTACTCTCAGGAACCGGCCCTCGCGGGCGAGCTCGTCGGAAAGGGGCTGCAGCGCTTCTTCAACGCGCCGCGCGATCGATGGAAGATCGACCCTCGTTCTTCCGCATGTAGGACAGGAGACGAGATCTATACCGCTCCGCCTGACGCCTGTTGCGGCAAGGAGCTGTCTGGCAAGGACGACCTCCCTTACGGGGTCGCCCGTGAGCGATATCCTCATCGTATCCCCGATGCCTTCGAGGAGCAGCGCTCCTATCGCGGCGCACGACTTTATCTCCGCGGCTCTGCCGGCGCCTGCCTCGGTGAGGCCTATGTGCAGGGGATGTTCACAGCGCCCGGCGAAAAGCTTGTGTGCCTCGTGGTTGAGCTTGACGTCGGACGATTTTATCGAAACGACGATGTCGTCGAATCCGAATCCTTCCGCGTATTTTACGGCATTCTCCGCGCTCTCCGCAAGCCCCTGCGGAGTCACTCCGCCGTATTTTTTAAGTATATCTTTCTCCAGAGAGCCCGAATTGACGCCGATCCTGACCGGAATGCCGCACGATCTCGCCTTTTCGAGCACCGCGCGCACTTTTTCTTCGGAACCTATATTCCCGGGATTTATCCTTATCTTGTCGGCGCCCTCGTCCATGGCCGCGAGCGCGAGCCTGTGATCGAAGTGGATATCGGCTACAAGAGGAACTGACGCCCTCTTCTTTACGGCGCCGAAGCCCTTCGCCGCCTCCATGTCGGGGACAGCGAGGCGCACTATCTGGCAGCCTGCTTCCGCCAGCTGCTCCACCTGCGCGAGCGTCTTTTCCGCGTCCCTCGTATCCGTGTTGCACATGGACTGTATCGATACGGGAGCGCCTCCGCCGATCTGAACGTTTCCGACTTTTACGAACTTCTTCATTGGTTTACCGTAATAAAACTAATGTATCCTTAAAGATAAGCACTGCCATCAGAGCCAGCAGAGCGATCATCCCGGCGGCGTGCACGTACCCCTCCGCCTCGTCGCTGATGCGTCCTCTGAATATGGCGCGGATGATCACGAACAGTATCCGCCCGCCGTCGAGCGCCGGCAGCGGAAGCAGATTCACGCAGCCGATATTCAGGCTGAGGATAGCCATCAGATATATGACCGAAGCCACGCCGTAGCGCGTCTGTTCTCCGACCATAGACGCCATGCCTACGACTCCGACGACCTCGTTGCTGGCGACTTTTCCGGTAAACAGCCGGACTATGAATTCGCGAAGCGCCCTGAAGAATTCTCCGCACGTCGAAAGCGAATACCTGAAAGCCTTCGGGAGGCTCCTCACGAGCCTGCAGCTTACGCCTATTATCTTTCTTCCAGTCTCCGCGCTGTATTCGGCGACAGTCTCGATGTCGACGAGAGCTCCGTCCCTTTCAACGGTAACGACGAAGCTGCCCTCCGAAGAAGCGATGGCTGCCACGGTATCCGTCCAGGATGACGTCTCCGCCCCGCCGACCGCAACGACGATGTCTCCGGGCATTATACCTGCCGCTTCGGCCGGTCCTCCGGGCGTTACGGAATCTATAATGTTCGACATCGAGCCCGCGTAGAAGAACACGCAGGTGAGCAGCGCGACGCACAGAAGTATGTTCATGAACGCGCCGGCCGCGAATATGGCGATCTTTACGGGAGCGCTCTTTGACTGGAGCGACGAGGAGCTTCCGCTGTCATCGTCGTCCGTCTCCCCGTCCAGACGGCAGAAACCGCCTATCGGCACGGCTCTGAACGAATAAAGGGTCTCCCCCTTCCGCTTCGAGAAGATCAGCGGGCCCATGCCGAAAGAGAACTCGAGAACTCCGGTGCCCGAAAGCTTCGCGGCCGCGAAATGGCCGAACTCGTGTATTATTATTATCGCGCAGAAGAGCAGCACGGCTGCTATGATACCGACAGCTCTCATAAGGCCTCCGCGAGCTCCTTCGCGTACGCGCGCGTCCTCGCTTCCAGGGCGTAGACGTCCTCTATGCCGGTGACCGTTTCGCCGCAGAACATATCCATGCAGCGCTCTATTATCGCCGGAATGTCGGTAAACCCGACGCGCCCGGCGAGGAACGCCCATACGGCCTCCTCGTTCGCCGCGTTCATGGCGATCCTGCAGGCCTGCCCTTCGCGCAGCGCCGTCCTTGCGAGGGAAAGGCACGGGAAAAGGTCTTCGTCGGGCTTTTCGAAATCCAGCCGGCCGGCGCCCAGAAGATCGAGGCTTTTGGAAACGCCGCGCAGCCTTTCCGGCCAGGAAAGAGCGTAGGCTATCGGCAGCTTCATGTCCGGCTCGGCCATCTGCCCTATAACGGATCCGTCGGAGAACTCCACCGCGGAATGCAGGACGCTCTGCGGATGGATCACGACCTCTATATCCGACTCGCCCGCGCCGAACAGAAAATACGCCTCGATCATCTCAAGGCCCTTGTTCATGAGAGTCGCCGAATCTATCGTGATCTTCTTTCCCATGGACCATTTCGGATGGCAGAGAGCCTGCTCTACCGTCACCGATCCGAGCTGCTCCTTAGTAAATCCTCTGAACGGTCCGCCGGAACCGGTGAGTATTATGCGCTTTATCTCCGCGCCCGGGCTGGCCTGGACGCACTGGAATATCGCTGAATGCTCGCTGTCGACGGGAAGGAACGCGACGCCGGCGTCGGCGACCGCGTCCATTATCTGCTCGCCCGCCGCGACGAGCGTCTCCTTATTGGCGAAGGCTATGTCCTTTCCTGCCTTTATTGCGTCCATCGTCGGCGCGATGCCCATCATGCCGGAAAGCGCGTTGACGACCATGTCCGCGTCAAAATAAGACGCGGCCTCGCAGATCCCCTTAAGGCCCGACGCGAACCTGATATCCGGAAATTCCGCTCCGAGGGTCTCGGCGTCCTTCCTGCTGCGGCATACCGCCAGACCCGGCGAGAACTCGGCGAGCTGATCTCTGAATAAAGCAAGGTTCTGTCCGCATGTAAGCGCACAGACCCTGAAGCTTTCTCTGTTTTCTCTTATAACGTCGAGGCACTGGGTACCTATGGACCCTGTGGACCCCAGTATCGATATATTCTTCAATTAGATTCCCTTGTTGATAAAGAGCAGAGTGAAGTAGTAGATGAACGGATACGTGAACAGATGGCTGTCGAACCTGTCGAGCACGCCGCCGTGGCCGGGGATGAGATTGCTGTAATCCTTTATCCCCATCTTGCGCTTGAATGCGGACGCGACGAGGTCTCCCGCCTGCGCCGCGCACGAGCCGAGAAGACCCGCGACGAGGCAGCCGACGGCGTGTCCCTTCACGAATATGAGCCCGAACACGAGCGATACGACGGCGCTCGCGGCGATCCCGCAGAGAGCGCCTTCGACAGTCTTCTTCGAGCTGATCGAGGGGGCCAGCTTATGCACGCCGAACATGCTTCCGCCGAGATACGCGAAGATATCGGTTATAACGGCGGTGATGACGGCGATCCAGATCATGTTCCTGTTCTCGGGGAGATTGTCGAGCATCACGAGATGTATGCACGAAAAACCGATATACAGCAGGACGAACTGAGTGGAAAGCCCCTTTCTTACGTCGCGGTCTCTGTCCGTGAGTATGAGGAAGAACCCGGCGGCCATCACGAGCGCCACCCACATCGTTATGAGCTTGTAGAAGAAGTCGTTGGGAACGCTGCTCCGGAAGCCCTCCCAGGCGAGTATGTGGAGAACTAAAAGCAAAGAGCCCGACACGTACAGCGAAGGCCTTATGTCGAGAAGCTCGCAGCCCTTTATGAACTCGAACATCGCGAGACCGCTGATTATGAGGCTCGCGAGCACGAGCGGGACGCCTCCGAGCGCCACAAAGATCAGAAGCGGCAGCATTATGAGCGCCGATACGACTCTGCTGTTGTTCATTTGACTCCTCCGAATCTTCTGTCCCTTTTAAGGAACTCCTCAATCGCTTTTTCGTACTCCTCCGGAGTAAAGTCCGGCCAGAGCACGTCTGTTACCACAAGCTCGCTGTAGGCGGCCTGCCAGATAAGGAAATTCGACAGGCGGTATTCGCCGCCGGTCCTTATTATAAGATCTGGATCCGGCATCCCGGACGTGTACAGGCGCTCCGAGACGCTGTCCTCGTTTATGTCCTCGGGATCGATCTCTCCGGCCGCGGCTTCCCTCGCGAGCTTTCTGGCGGCCATGACTATATCCGCCCTGCCTCCGTAATTTAGCGCGATGCTGAAGACGAGACCTGTGTTGTCCTTAGTCGTCTCAAGAGCCCTCGTTACGGCGCTGCGCGCGTCCTTCGGGAGCATCGACCAGTCGCCGAGTATCCTTACATTTACGTTGTTGGCGTCGAGCTCCTCGATCTCCTGCGCCACGTACTTTACGAGCAGCTTGAATATGCCGGAGACCTCGTCCTTCGGCCTCTTCCAGTTTTCCGTGGAGAACGCGTAGACCGTAAGGTACTTTACGCCGAGAACGTCGGAATGCTTTACTATCTCCTTGAGAGCCTGCATGCCGGCGTTGTGGCCCATCACCCTTATCTGCCCGCGCTTTTTCGCCCACCTGCCGTTGCCGTCCATAACTATGGCGACGTGCTGCGGAATACGTTCCCTGTCCATCTTGTCCTTTAAAATAAGGGCCGGAATGCGGCCCTGCGTTTAAAGCTCCATGAGCTCCTTTTCCTTCTGCGAGACGATCTCGTCGATATCCTTCATGCACTTGTCGGTGAGCTTCTGGATCTCCTCGAGTTCTTCCTTTTCGTCGTCCTCGGTTATCTCGGACGCCTTCTGGAGCTTTTTGATCTCGTCGTTGGCGTCTCTTCTGCAGTTGCGGACCGCGACCTTGGCTTCCTCGCCCATCTTCTTGATGACCTTGGTGAGCTCTTTTCTCCTCTCCTCCGTGACCTGAGGGATGACGAGGCGGATGTTCTTTCCGTCGTTGGAGGGGTTGATGCCGAGGTTAGAGGTGAGTATCGCCTTTTCGATGTTCGATACGCTCTTGGGATCGAACGGCGTTATCATCAGCGTCCTGGGATCGGGGACCGAGATGTTGGACATGTTCTTGAGCGGCGTGGGGGTGCCGTAGTAGTCCACGACGATCTGATCCAGGAGCGCCGAGTTGGCTCTGCCCGCTCTTACGGTGTTGAGCTCCGACCTGAGGATGTTCAGGGTCTTGCTCATCTTTTCTTTATAAACGTCCTGAGTTGCGCTCATATGATCCTCCTAAACAATTATAGTTCCGATCTCCTCGCCGGTGCAGGCGCGGATGATGCTGTTCTCCTCGGCGAGGCCGAAGACGTGTATCGTTATGTGATTGTCCCTGCAAAGGCTCGCGGCCGTCGAATCCATGACCTTGAGATCTCTTTCCAGGACCTCCTGGTGCGTGAGGTTCCTGAACGGCCTGGCGTCCGGATTCTTCGCGGGATCGCTGTCGTAGACGGCGTCCACGTTCTTGGCGAGAAGTATGACGTCTGCCGCTATCTCCGCCGCCCTGAGAGCAGCCGTGGTATCGGTGCTGAAGAACGGGCTTCCGGTGCCTGCCGCGAATATCACGACGTAGCCCTTTTCGAGCTCCGATATCGCCTTGCGCCTTATATACGGCTCGGCGATCTGGCGCATCTCTATAGCCGTCTGCACCCTCGTCGGGATACCGTTCTGCTCGAAGGCGTCCTGAAGCGCGAGAGCGTTTATGCAGGTCGCGAGCATACCCATGTAGTCGGCCGTGGCCCTGTCCATGTTGACGCTGGTGCGGCCTCTCCAGAAGTTTCCTCCGCCGACCACGACTGCGACCTCCACGCCCATTTCGCGCAGCTTTTTTACGTCGCAGGCGACGCCCGCGAGCATCGCGTCGTCAAGGCCGGTCTTCTTTTCTCCGGCGAGTGCCTCGCCGCTTATTTTGAGAAGGACTCTTTTGTACTTGGATACCATGTTTTCTCCTTTTATTCTTCGTTGATTATAACACACATGCGGCGTGTAATAAATATATTTAGTAGTATAAAAAATCAGGCACACAATTTGTGCCTGATCTTTTATCATTTGTGAAATATGCTCTTACATACCGGCCATCTGCTTGGCGACTTCCTCCGCGAAGTTCTCTTCCTTCTTCTCGATGCCTTCGCCGACCTCGAAGCGGACCATCTCGACGACCTGGATGTCCTTGCCGATCTCCTTGGCGACCGTGCCGACGTATTCCTTTACGGTCATGTCGCTGTTCTTTACGAACTTCTGATCGACGAGGCAGACCTCCTTGAGGACGGCCTTGATCTTTCCGGGGATGATCTTCTGGATGAGAGCTTCGGGCTTGCCCTCGTTGATGAGCTGCTGAGCCGCGATCTCCTTCTCGTGCTCGATGAACTCGGGGTCTACGCTCGTCTCGTCGACGAACTTGGGCCTCATGGAAGCTGTCTGCATCGCGACGTCCTTGCCGCATACGGTGACTTCCTCGACGCCGGCTTCGGTCTTCAGACCGATGATGACGCCGATCCTGCCGCCCGCGTGGGTATAGCCGATGTACTTGCATCCGGGCGTATTGCACTTCGCGATGCGGCGGACGTTCATGTTCTCGCCGATCTTAGCGATCTTGGCGGTGAGCACGTCCTGAACGGTGCCTTCGCTGCCGTACGGAAGAGCCATGAAGGCTTCCATATCGTCGCTGGGAGCCGCCAGAGCCATGTCCGCGAGCGTGTTTACGAACTCGACGAATTCCTCGTTCTTGGCGACGAAGTCCGTCTCGGCGTTTACTTCTACTGCCGCCGCGGAAGTGCCGTCAGCGGAGAAGACGATCTTTACGAGACCCTCGGAAGCTACTCTGGAGGCCTTCTTCGCAGCCTTTGCCAGACCGTTCTCCCTGAGGTAGTCTACCGCCTTGTTCATATCGCCGTCGGAAGCTACAAGAGCCTTCTTGCAGTCCATCATGCCTGCGCCTGTGGATTCGCGCAGTTCCTTTACCATTGCTGCTGTTACTGCTGCCATCGTATTTCTCCTTGATCACTCTTCGTCTGCGGTTTCTTCTGTCTCTTCTGCCTCTTCGGCTTCAGCGGCCTCTTCCGACTCTGCGGGAGCCTCCGCCATGGATTCGCCCTGGCGTCCCTCTATGACGGCGTCCGCCATCTTGGAGACGATGAGCTTGACTGCGCGGATAGCGTCGTCGTTAGCGGGGATGACGTAATCGACGTCGTCGGGATCGCAGTTGGTATCGCACATACCGACGATGGGAATGCCGAGGATCCTGGCTTCCTTGACGGCGATCCTCTCCTTCTTGGGATCTACGACGAACAGAGCGCCGGGCATGCCCTTCATGTCCTTGATGCCGTCGAGATACTTCTCGAGCTTGGCGAGCTCCAGTCTGAGCTTCTGGACTTCCTTCTTGGTGAGGGCCTCGAAAGTGCCGTCCTCTTCCATCTTCTTGATGTCGTTGAGCCTCTTGATCCTCGCGGAGATGGTCTTATAGTTTGTGAGCATTCCGCCCAGCCATCTCTCGTTTACGTAGTACATGTCGCAGCGCTGGGATTCTTCCATGACCGCGGCCTGCGCCTGCTTCTTGGTACCTACGAAAAGAACGGGACGGCCCGCAGCCGCTACGGACATTACGAAGTCGTAGGCCTCGTCGATCTTGTAGACTGTCTTCTGAAGATCGATGATGTAGATGCCGTTCCTCTCGGTGAAGATGTACGGAGCCATCTTCGGGTTCCAGCGCCTGGTCTGATGACCGAAATGTACGCCGGCTTCAAGTAACTGTTTCATTGAAATAACTGCCATTTGAACTACCTCCCGGTTAAAGCTTCCATCCCCGGCATATGACGTGCACACAAGCCCCGGAGGGCCACCGTTGTGTTAGCCGAAGATGTGTCGAATAGTTGCGCGCGCAAAAAAGCACACGCAATATATTAACTCAGCTGCGTGTGCCATGCAAGTATTTTTTTTGAAGTTTCGGCGCTGTTTTACAGTCCGAGGAGGATCATCGCGAACCTGAAATAGACGAGCAGCGAGATCGCGTCGACTATCGTCGTGATGAACGGGCTCGCCATGACCGCGGGGTCGAAGCCGAGCTTAGACGCGAGCAGCGGGAGCGTGCAGCCCACGAGCTTTGCGCAGAGGATCGTCACGACGAGCGTCAGGCAGATCGTGAGCGCCACGATGACCGACAGCTTGTCGAACACGAGAAGCTTCAGGAAGTTGCAGACCGCCAGCGTCGCGCCGCACATTACGGCGACCCTCGCCTCCTTCCATATTACACGAACTATATCCGCGAACTCGATCTCTCCGAGGGATATGCCGCGGATTATCGTGACCGAAGCCTGCGAGCCGGAATTGCCGCCCGTATCCATCAGCATCGGTATGTAGGCCGTGAGGATAACGTACTTGGCGAGCGCGCTCTCGAAGCCCGTTATTATCATCCCCGTGAACGTGGCGGAGATCATCAGCAGGAGCAGCCAGGGTATGCGGCTCTTCCATATCGTGAGGACGGAGGTCTTGAGATACGGCAGCGACGAACCGTCAGGGATGATGGCGGCCATCTTTTCGATGTCCTCCGTCGTCTCCTCCTCCATTACGTCCAGTACGTCGTCTACGGTGACTATGCCCACGAGACGGCCCTCGCCGTCGACGACAGGCATGGCGATCAGATTATATTTTGAGAACTGCTGGGCGACGAGCTCCTGGTCCTCCATCGTCGTGACGGAGATCAGATTGTCGTCCATGATGTCTTCGATGCGCGTCGCGGGATCGGCCATTATGAGCCTGCGGATCGTGACCATTCCGATCAGCTTCCTGCTGGCGTCTGTGACGTAGCAGTTGTTTATCGTCTCTTTTTCTATGCCGCTCTTTCTGATGTCCTCGATGGAGGACGCGGCTGTCATATTGGGATGCAGCTCGACGAACTCCGTCGTCATGATGCTGCCTGCGCTGGATTCCGGGTACTTGAGGATGTTGTTGATCATCGCCCTCTTTTCGGAATCCGCCTGCTGGAGTATCCTCTTGACGACGTTCGCGGGCATCTCCTCGACGAGGTCTACGGCGTCGTCGACGTACAGCTCGTCTACGACCTCCTTGAGCTCTCTGTCTGAAAAACCGCGTATGAGGAGCTGCTGCGTATCGGAATCCATCTCCACGAAGGTGTCCGCGGCCAGGTCCTTCGGCAGCAGCCTGAACAGCAGAGGAAGGATCTCCTCGGGCATGTCCTCCTGCAGAAGAGAAGCTATGTCCGGAGCGTTCATGGTATGCAGTATGTCGCGGATCGTCGAATACTTCTTCGATTCCACGAGAGCCTTTATGCTCGTTCTCAGGGTCTCGATCGCGTCTGCCACGCCGCCCTCCTTCTACTCCTTCTGCTCTATCAGGTTCATGAAGCTGCGGATCCTCTCGTTGCCGGACTCCTCCATTATCTGCTGAGGCGTTCCCTGCGCGAGCCAGACGCCGCCCTCCATGAAATACACCTTGTCGGCTATGCCTCTGGCAAAGCCCATCTCGTGCGTTACGATGACCATCGTCATGTTCTCTTCGGCCAGCTTTCTGATGACCTTGAGTATCTCTGCCGTCAGCTCGGGATCGAGCGCGCTCGTCGGCTCGTCGAAGAACAGGACGTTCGGCGACATCGCCATCGCCCTGGCTATCGCGACGCGCTGCTGCTGTCCGCCCGAGAGCTGATACGGATACTCGTCCGCCTTTTCGGTGAGGTCCATGCGCGCGAGAAGGCTCATGGCGAACTTCTCCGCCTCTTCGCGCGGCTTCTTCTGGACTACGACCTGCGGATCGACGAGATTTCGCAGGACGCTCCAGTGCGGAAACAGGTTGAACTGCTGGAATACGAGCCCGGTAGTGCCCTTTATCTCTATCGTGCCGCTGTCGGGCGTCTCAAGCCCCGTAAGGCAGCGCAGAAGCGTCGATTTTCCGCTGCCGGAAGGTCCGATGACGGCCACGACCTCGCCCTCTTCGACCGAAAGATCGAGCCCGCGCAGGACTTCCCTGCCGGAGAATGATTTACGTATGTCTGTCGCCTTGAGTAATGACATCCCGCACCTACCTGTAATAGCTGAGCTTCTTTTCGATGCGCTCCATTATGAAAGCCATCACGTAGTTGAAAATGTAATAGAACACCGCGGCGACGACGAACGTGAGCATTCCGGGCGAATGCGGCGCGACGGCGATCTGCTTCGCCCTCGTGAACATCTCGACCGTGCCGATGATAGACGCCAGAGACGTGTCCTTGACGAGCGTTATGACCTCGTTGGTGACGGAGGGCAGGACGCGCTTTATCACCTGGGGAAGTATGATCCTGATGAAAGTCTGCGCCTTCGTGTATCCGAGGACCGCGGCGGCCTCGTACTGACCGACGGGCATGGACTCTATGCCGCCCCTGTATATCTCGCAGAAGTACGCCGCGTAATTGATTATGAACGCGATTATGACGGCGGCGAAGCGCCAGTTGTTGGGAACGTTTATGTGCAGCAGCAGGCTCGGCGCGTAGAACACGACCATCAGCTGAAGTATCAGCGGCGTGCCGCGCATTATCGAGATATAGCCCCTTACGATCTTGGAAAGAGGCTTGAAGCGGCTCGCGCGCCCGAAATAGACGAGCAGGCCGAGCGGCAGCGAGCCGAGGAGCGTCAGCACGAAGATCGCCAGCGTCATCGGAAAGCTCTTTGCCACGAGCATTATCATTGTCTGAACAGTCATGTCCGTTCCCTTTCAAGAAACAGGGCGAAGAGCACAGCCCTTCGCCCCGGGATGATACTGCCTATAACTATTTGATGAGGCAGAGGCTCTCGATCACGAGACCGTCGTCCACGTAGTCCTGGGCGACGGTGAGCATCGTTCCGTCGGCGGCAAGCTCGAGGAGAGCCGCGTTGACGGCGTCTCTGAGCTCGGTGTTGCCCTTGAGGAAGCCTACGGCGTACTGCTCGGTCGATACGGGCTCATCGAGGATGACGTATTCGCCGGAGTTGCTGGCGATCTGATACGTCGCGACACCGAGGTCGGCCGCTACCGCGTCGACGGTGCCCTGCTTGAGCTCCATGAATCCGGTGTTGTAGTCGGCGAGCTCGATGACCTTCTTGAGGCTGGCGGAGAGCTCCGCGTTCTCGGCGAGGCCGTCAATAGCGGAGGAGCCTGCCTGAGCCATTACAGTCTTGCCGGCGAGATCGGCGAAGCTCTTGATGCCGGAATCGGCCTTTACGACCATTACGATGCTGTTGTCGACGTACGGATCGGACCACGTGTAGTCGTTCTCTCTGCCGGTATAGGTGAAGCCGTTCCAGATGCAGTTGATGTTGCCCGCGGACAGCTCAGCGTCCTTGGAGTTCCAGTCGATGGGGACAGCCTCGAAATCCCAGCCGAGCTTTTCGCAGACCTTGGCGGCCATGGCGAGATCGAAGCCGTCGTAGCTTCCGTCTTCGGCGATGAAGCCGAACGGGGGGAACTCGGCGTCGAAGCCGACGATGAGCTTCTGCTTCGCTGCGGCGGGCGCCGCGGGCTTGGAGCCGCAGGCGGCGAGACCGAGGATCATAACAGCCGCGAGGGCTATAGCGATAATCTTTTTCATTTTTATTCTCCTTATTTTTTAATATCCCGACGCGGCGCGTCCGTGATGAACGGACGGCCGCGCGATAAACATGCGTGCTTCAGCCAGATAAAGCCGTAAAGCGGCGGCGCAAAAATAACAGCGGCGGCGCGATCCGTGCCGCCGCATGGACCGCTTTACATATCTCTCTTATAGCTGATGAGATCCTGCGAGATCTCGTTCGTGGCGATCGAGAGAGGCTTGTCGTTCTCCGCGAACGCGAGCTGGAGCTTGCCGTCCGTAAGATCCCTTGCCCTCTTCGCAGCCATTATGACGAGCGTGTATTTGCTGTCGACCTTCGTCTTGAGGTCATCTACCGCCGGATATAAAAGCATCGTTCTCCTCCTTGAATCTCTGTATGATCGCGTCCGCGCGGCCCTCGACCCTGTTGGCCTCGCCTTCTCCGCGGACGATGGCGTATACCGTCTCAACGGCATCGTCAAGATCGTCGTTAAAGACGAAATAATCGTATTCCGGAAGACGTCCTATCTCCTCCAGGCTCGTCTTCGTGCGCAGAGCGATCTGCTCCTCCGTCTCCGTGCCGCGCCCGGCGAGGCGCCCGCGGAGCACCGCGAGGCTCGGAGGAAGCACGAATATGAGCACAGCCTCCGGGAACGAGCGCTTAACGTTGACGGCGCCCTGCATCTCGATCTCCAGTATGACGTCCTTCCCGCCGGCGAGCATCTCCATTACGGGCTTTTTCGGAGTTCCGTAAAAGTTCCTGTAGATGCCGGCGTATTCGAGAAAACCGTCTTCGGCTATCATCTTCTTGAACTCCCTGCGGCTGACGAAGTAGTAGTTTACGCCTTCGACCTCGCCTTCCCTGGGAGCTCTTGTCGTCATCGATACGGACAGCCCGAAGGAGGGATCCTTTTTAAGGACGTCGCATATCGTACCTTTTCCGGCGCCTGACGGTCCGGATATGACAAACAATCTTCCCTGACGCATATCTTCCTCTGCATCGCAGCTCTGCGATCAGCAAATTATTATATCCCATTCGATCCGATCGCGCAACAAGACCGGGGCAATTATTCGATATTCTGGACCTGCTCCCTGATCTTTTCGATCTCGGCCTTGAGCACGAGCACGTTGTTGGTTATGTTGATATCGTTCGCCTTGGAGCCTATCGTGTTAGCCTCCCTGTTCATCTCCTGGACGAGGAAGTCGAGCTTCTTTCCCACGGGCTCGTCCGTCTGCGCCAGTATGACGCGCAGCTGCGAGACGTGGCTCTTTAAGCGTATTATCTCTTCGGTTATGTTCGCCTTGTCGGCGAATACCGCGGCTTCGAGCACGATGCGGTCCTCGGGGATCTGCACCTGGCCTTCGGTGAGCTCAGCGATGCGCGCCTTCATCTTCTCGAAATACTGCTGCTGCACGGACGGCGCGTACTGTTCGATCTCTTCGACGGTCTTTTCTATGAGGCCGCCTCTGTAGAGAATGTCCTCGGCGAGCTTTGCACCCTCCGTCTCGCGCATCTGAGATATATTGTCGGCCGCCTGCCGGGCCGCCGCGCAGAGAGCGGCCGTGAGCGCCTCCTCGTCGAGCTCCGCCGCGCCTCCGGTTATCACCTCGGGCATCGACACGAGCATGCGCAGGTCGATCCTCGCGTCGACATCGGGGAATTCCGCGCCGAGCGCGGTGAGCGCGTCGTAGTACTGCCTCGCAAGCGAGGCGTCGAGCTTTACTGCCGTATCCGTACGGCCGGCGCTCTCGACGGAGATGCCGACCTCGACCTTTCCTCTGGGGACGGCCTTTTTGACTACCGCCTTGACCGCCTCTTCGGCGAACGTATACTTTCTCGGCATCCGCACCGCGATCTCGCTGTAACGGTGATTTACGGACTTTATCTCCGCAGTCACGCGCCTTTCGCTGTCTGAATACTCTCCGCGGCCGAAGCCCGTCATAGATCTTGCCATTTTGCTTCCTTTCTGCAAGCTGCCGGATTTCGCATTGAAACGAATAAATGATATAATAACGCGTAAAATATTTCAAACAGAGGTTTATATGTCTTACGACGGATTATATACAGGCGTCATCGCGCGCGATCTCGCGGCGACTATGACGGGCGCCAAGATCGAAAAGATACAGCAGCCGGAGCCCGAGGCGATACTGCTCCAGATGCACACGAGCGCCGGCAGACGGAAGCTGCTCATAAACGCGTCGCCTCAGGGCTGCAGGGTCCAGTACACGGAGCTGGCGTTCGAGAACCCGGAGCTGGCGCCGTCCTTTTGCATGCTCCTTCGCAAGCACATCCAGTCGGGGCGCGTCTCCGAGATCCGCCAGATCGAGACCGAAAGGATCATCGAGTTCGACATCCAGACGGTGAACGAGATGGGCTATACCGTCAACAAGCGCCTCGTCGCCGAGACCATGGGCAAATACAGCAACGTCATCCTGCTCGACGCCGAGAGCGGAAAGATAATCGACGCCTTAAAGAGGCTTTCCATCGACGTCAACAGATACAGGCAGATACTGCCCGGGCTCATCTATCAGCGGCCTCCCGCGCAGGACAAGATAAGCTTCTGGGACGCTCCCGCGGACACCCCGGCGGGTAAGATACAGGGACTATGCAAAAACGCGGCCGCCGAGCTCGATCCCGATACCGGAAGCGCGACGCTCGAAGCTCTCAGGAGCAGGATCCTCGCGGGAGACCTCGAGTGCAGCGTCTACGCTGACGCGAAAGGCGTCCCTCAGGAGGTCCACGTCTTTCCGCTGCGCCAGCTTGAGAGCTCGTGCGAAGTCATCAGCTTTCCCGATCCGCATTCGGCGCTCGACTACTACTTTTCGCACAGGTTCGAGAGCAACAGGACGCTGCAGAAGCAGGCGGGCCTCGTAAGGAGCATCAACTCGGTCCTCGACAAACAGCTGCTCAAGAAACAGCGCCTGCTCGACGACCTCAAGAACGCCGCCCGCGCCGACGAATTCAGGCTCAAGGGCGAGCTCCTCAACGCCAACCTGCATCTCGCGAAGCCCGGCGCGAAGTCGGTCACGGTCGAGAGCTACTACGACGGCAGCGAGGTCGTCATAGAGCTCGACGAGCGCTTCTCCGCCGCGAGGAACGCGCAGAACTACTACAAGAGATACGCGAAGCTCAAGACCGCGGCCAAGGAGAAGCTCGTTCAGCTGAAGGAGACCGAGGACGACATCGAATACCTGCGCTCGATGAGCGCTATGGCGTCGTGCGCATCGAGCGGCGAAGAGCTCGACCTGATACGCGCGGAGCTCGCGAAGGAAGGCTTCGTGCGCCTGCGCACCGCCTCAGCGAGAAAGAAGCAGACGAAGCCGCGCCCGAGGCGCTTTACGACATCCTCCGGCCTTGAGATGGCCGTCGGCAGAAACAATACCGAGAACGATCACATAACCTTCGGCCTCGGCCAGAAGACGGACCTTTGGTTCCACACGAAGGACATCCACGGCTCCCACCTCGTGCTGTTCACGCAGGGGCGCGAGGCTTCCGCGGAGGACATATACGAGGCCGCGGCCGTCGCCGCGTGGTTCTCGGACGGCAGAAGCTCCGAGAACGTACCCGTCGATTACGTGCCGCTGCGCTACGTCAAAAAGCCCGCCGGCGCAAAGCCCGGTATGGTCATATTCACGAACAACCGCACCGTATGGGTGGATCCGAAGGAACCCGAGTGAGCGCCATCCGTTACTGTCGCCGGGATCCTCGTAAAGCCGGCCTCGTTGCCCTGCTCATATTCCGCTCCTGTGCGCGCGGATCGCGTTTTATGCCTTAACGCACACAGTTTCCGGGATTTTTGTGTGTTTATACCGAAGCATAATGCTTATATACCCACAATGCTCTATCAGAACGAAATTGCGGAATAACGGAATCCCGGAATAGATAAGCGGGATATCATATGCTGGCAAAAGCATTGAAAAACAAAGCTTTTTAGAATGACCAAAACCTTATACGCGAGGACGGAACGCGCGATTTTTCCCTTGTGCGCGGCAGCTTTGTTTTCAGAAAAAAACAC
The DNA here is from genome assembly GCA_016287035.1 of Bacillota bacterium. Lineage (GTDB taxonomy): Bacteria > Bacillota > Clostridia > Peptostreptococcales > Anaerovoracaceae > UBA1764. The sequence goes on along the minus strand of JAEEVI010000206.1, from coordinate 9,510 downwards.
ACAGGGACGGGATAGATCGCTCCTCAGAAGCTCAATAAAAGGCAAAATCGGCATTAAAACGCCGGCCTTTGTGTGACAAACGAAAGGAAACAGTTTTTCACGCACACGGTGATCGCGCTCGAAGCTGCGCAAAGAAAAAGCGAAGATATCAATAAAACATCGCTGGAAAATATTGACAAAACGCCGCGGTTATTGTAATATTTTACCAGTCGGGGCCGAGAGGCCGCGTTATCCGGTAAACAAACAGCTCGTTAATCAAAAGTTAGTAACATTTTGCTCCCGCATCTGGATATCAGAAGGACCGCTCTTGCCGGAGGCGGTCCTTTGATGATGCGTTATTCAGCGTTCTTTTTGATCGGCCGATGATCCGTTATTCAGCGTTCGCTTTTGACCGGCGGACGCTGGTTCTTTTTCATTCCCAGTCCGGCGCCGACCTTGTCCTTCAGCCTGCCCTCTTTTCCGAGGCGCTTCTTCGTGGACTTCTTCATGACAGAGTAGCCGAAGCTGCCGAGCCTGCGCCTGCCGCAGGAGACGTAAGCGCCGTGGATGTAAGCGAAGAGGCCGGCTCTTTCCATGCATATACGGCCGCTCCCGTCGATGAGCGAATCGTCGACGTGCACCGCGACGACCTCCGCGAGGAACATGTCGTGCGACGGGAACTCCTTTACCTCGAACACCCTGCATTCGATGTTCACCGGGCATTCGGCGATCATCGGGCACGCGACCTTTTCGGCCTTTTCTTTCGTGAGCCCGCATTTTTCGAACTTGTCGGCCTTCGCGCCGCTCACGCAGCCGCACTTGTCGGCCGCGAAGAGCAGATCCTGCGACGCGAGGTTTATGACGAATTCTCCGCTCGCGGAAAGCAGCGCGTGCGAATGGCGGCTCTTCCTTACAGAGACGTAAGTATACGGGGGATCGGAATTGACAGTGCCGGTCCACGCGATCGTTATGATGTTCGCGTCGTCCCAGCTCCCGCAGCTGACCATGACCGCGGGCACCGGCGCCAGCGCCGTATAGCCTTTAAAAGTCTTTTTAGGCATCGCTCTATCTCCTGTTTCTGAGCTTTTCGAGGATCCTTCGGAACTCCTCGGGAGGCTCGGCCGTGAACTCCATATATTCGCCGCTTACGGGATGAACGAACCCGAGCACCGCGGCGTGGAGCATCTGTCCGGATATCCCCATGGGCTGCTTCGCCGGCCCGTACACCTGATCGCCGAGCAGCGGCCTGTTCCGGTACGCCATGTGCACCCTTATCTGGTGCGTCCTCCCCGTCTCGAGGCGCGCCTCTATCAGCGTGAATCCAGCGAATCTTTCCAGGACCTTATAATGCGTCACCGCCCTTCTTCCGCCGCTTGCGACGGCCATTCTGAGCCTGTTGGAGGGGTCTCTGCCGATGGGGGCGTCGATTGTCCCCTCGTCCTCGTCAAAGCCGAAAAAGGTGACGCCGACGTAACGCCGCGTCATGCTGTGTACGGCGAGCTGTTCGGAGAGGCCTCTGTGCGCCGCGTCGCTCTTTGCGCACACGAGGAGCCCGGACGTATCCTTGTCGATCCTGTGGACGATGCCGGGCCTTTCGACGCCGTTTATGCCGGACAGCTGCGGGCAGTGCCACAGGAGCGCGTTCACGAGCGTGCCGCTCTCGTTGCCCGCCGCGGGATGGACGACCATGCCCTTCGGCTTGTTGACGACGATGAGATCGTCGTCCTCGTAGACGACGTCGAGCGGTATATCCTCGGGGGTGGCTTCGAGCCTCGAAGGCTCGGGCAGCTGAACGGAAACGACGCTGCCCTCCTTGAATTTAAGCTTTTTCGAATCGAGAACGCGGCCGCCGCACGTTACGGCGCCCTGCTCGATGAGCTTCTGGATGCCGCTCCTGGACATCTCGGGGATAAGGGAAGCGAGCGCGGAATCCGCGCGTTCTCCCGCGCGTTCTGCGTCGATAACGAAGGTGAAGACCTCGCCGCCCATCAGCGCTTACCTCTTGGCTCCAGGAATATGACGCTCACCAGAAGGAGCGCGCAGCCGCAGCAGATGCAGATGTCGGCGATATTGAATACGGGAAGTATGTGGATATTGATGAAGTCCGTCACGTAGCCGTTGAGCACCCTGCAAACGAGGTTCCCGAGACCTCCGCCGCAGAGCAGCGCGAGCGAGAACGTCTCAAGACGCGGTATCCTGCGCGCGTTTCTGACGCAGTAGACGCCGATGGCCAGAATGACGGCCGCTGTAAAGGCGATGAGGAACGTCTGCCGCCCCTCGAGTATGTCGAACGCCGCGCCCTCGTTCCTGACATAGCAAAGCTCGGCCAGATCTCCGAGGAGCGGAGCGGTCTGGCCGACTGTCATGTTCGAACGGACGAGATATTTGACCGCCTGATCCAGAGCGGCGACTATGAGCGCGACGGCGAAAAACAAAGCGTCCTCCGCTACGGTCTGAGATTGGTGAGCGTGCGGAACAGCTCGTCCTGCGAGCTGGTCTTGGCCGGCTCGTCCGCCTGGGAAGCTTCCTCGACGGAATCGAAGAGGTCGCCCGCAAGATCGTCGAAGCGGGAGAGCTCGTTCTCGAGCATTGCCTTATACTTGCTCCTCATCGACGAGAGCCTCCTGTTGAGCCTCGCTTCCTCCTCCTTGAGCCTGTCGACGGATTCCCTCGCCTGGCGCTGCTTCAGCTCGGCGTCGAGCTCGGCGTTCTTGACGAGTATCTCGGCCCTCTTCTCCGCGCTGGCGGCGATGTCGTTCATGAGCGCCTTGGCGGCTTCGAGCGTCTGCAGGACCGCGCCCTCCGTGCTCTTGTACTCTTCGAGCTTCTGGGCCGCCTCGTTTAGCTCGGCGCGCAGGTCGTTGTTCTCGTTGATGAGCTTTTCGTAATCCACGATGAGCTGATCGAGGAACTCGTCGACCTCTTCTTCCTTATAGCCCTTTATGCCCTTGGAAAATTCCTTGTTTTCGATGTCGAGAGGTGTGATCATACGGTCTCCTCTTTAGCGCAGGTGCGCGATTATCGAATTACCATATAAAGAATTCTGTAAACAAGCCCTGCCGTCAAGATAAGCAGGTACGGAGAAAAATCTATCCCTATCGAATACGTGAGACCGCTCAGAAGCTTGCGGAACGGCGACAGCAGCGGCTCGAGCAGCTTTGCCAGCGTGCAGTAGAGGTTCCACAGGGAGCTGCCGGGCCTTACGAACCAGCTGAAGACGACGTACAGCAGAAGTACGAAGCTCAGCAGTCTGTATGCGTATCCGAGAATGATCAGAAGTATGGACATTTCTATCTGCTCCAGGGGCTCTTGTAAGAGGTGTCCTCCGCCTTTTTCTGGTTCATGTTGTAGGAGACGTCCACGTTTTCGGGCGCGAATACGAATATGTTGTTCGCGACCTTCTGGACGTTTCCGTTGAGCGCGTAGGTGGCGCCGCTGAGGAAGTCGAAGATCTTTCTCGCGACGTCCGTCTCGAGGTTCTCGAGGTTTATTATGACCGGCTTTTTAGCCTTGAGGCTGTCGACGAGCCTGGGGCTGTCGTTGAAATCCTGCGGCTCTATGACGACCAGCTTGAACTGGTTCGTGAACACCTTCGCGGGCACGGGCTTTACAGTGTCCTTGGGCCTCGCGGTGTCCGGCGCGAGCGGCGCGCGTATGGCGGCAGGCCTTTCGTACGACGGGCGGGCGGAAGCGTCCGCGGACGGTCTCTTCTCCTCGTTGACGGCCTTTACGTTCTCGTCTTCGTAATCGTCGTCTTCGTCGTCGACTTCTTCGATCCCCATGAACACCTTGAGCTTATCGAACATTCTGAAATTCCTCCGTTAATTACCTTTGCTGTAGTTTCGCTGTCCGAAAATGGCGGTCCCGATGCGTACGAGCGTCGAGCCTTCCTCGACGGCCACGCCGTGGTCGTGCGTCATTCCCATCGAAAGCGTATCGAAGCAGCTGCCGAAGCGGCCGCTTTTCTTTATCTCGTCGAAAAGCCTTTTGACCTCTCTGAAATATACCCTGACGTCTTCCGGATCGTCCGCGTACGGAGCTATATGCATCAGCCCTCTTACGCGAAGATTCGGACATTCTTCGGCGATGCTTTCGAGCAGAGCCTCCGCCTCCGCCGGGCTGACGCCCGACTTGCTCTCCTCGCCGGCCGCGTTCACCTGGACGAGTATGTCCATCGTCCTTCCGGCAGCCCCCGCGCGCTTGTCTATCTCCCTGGCGAGATGCAGGGAATCCACGCTGTGCACCATGCAGACCTTGTCGATTATGTATCTGACCTTGTTCGTCTGAAGGTGCCCGATAAGGTGCCAGCGCACGCCCGGCCTTACGGCGTCGTACTTGGAGACGAGCTCCTGGACCTTGTTCTCTCCGATATCGGTTATCCCGGCGTCTATCGCCTCGTTTATCTCTTCAGGGCTGTGGAGCTTTGTCACCGCCAGCAAAAGGATATCGTCCGGATCCCTTCCGCAGCGCCCCGCCTCTTCGGCGAGCTCCGCCCTGACCTTTTCTATGTTCTCAGTTATCTGCCCCATCGCTGTCCTCTGGGAGACCTTCCTTCAATATCTCGTCGTATACGCTGACGCTGTTGACCCGCGAGGTCGTTCCGTCCGCGCCGCGCTCGTTGAAATAGTCCGACGACACGAGCGATCTCTCGCCGTCCGAGAACAGGACGTTGACCCTCGTGAACGTGTATCCTCCGTCGACCTCGACGACGTATACGCCCCTGTATCCGTCCACGGTGCATATCGCGCTGTTCGGGACTATGAGTCCCGAGCTGTCCTTCGCGGTGACAGTTACGGTCTCCCTGCGCAGCTTCGTGAAGAAGTCGAAGTAGCGTCCGGTCTTTACGACGACCATCGCGCTCTCTCCGCGCTCGTATATGCCGTATACGTCTCCGCCGGCCTCTCCCTCCGAAAAAGTGACGGTGACGGCGGCGCCCGTGGAATAGTTCGGCAGATCCTCCGAGGGAACCACCAGCACCATGTACCAGACGTCGCTGTCTATGAGCTTATAGAGCGCGTCGCCCTTTTCGACCGACGCGGGCTTTATCTCACTTACAGGAAACTCCAGCGAAGTGAGAGCCTCCGGATCGAGCAGCTCGATAGCGCCCGGAGTGAGCAGATCCTCGAAGCCGTCGGTATAATAGCTTACGACGCCAGTCCTGGGCATGTAGTAGGCGACGCTTCCGGAAGCGGTGTATATGTCGAGCACCTTCTGCCCTCTGCGCGTCTTTATGTTCTCGTCGACGTAATAGCTTACGTTGCCCGTATCCTGGCTGTAGACCAGTTCCTCGCTGCGGACCACGAAGCATTCGGCCTGGCGGTCGATCTTCATGCGCCCGTACGTTATCGTCTCCGTGGGCGTCATCGCGCCTGTGATGTTCGGTATCGTATACAGGTATACGTACAGCCCGACGCATATGGCTATGTATATTATTCCGATGACGACCAGAGCCGTGCGCCTCTTATTCATACTAGATATTGTACCAAAACGGCGATGTATATTCAATATATACATCGCCGAAATTGATATCAATATCCGAGATATGCGCCTTAAGGGGCGGCCGGGCCGGATCGCTACGGACGGGGATTGCCGCAGTTGGAGCAGAAGTTGCCCTTGTTCACGGCGCCGCAGGAGCAGGTCCATTCCTCGGAAGGCTTCTTCGCGCCGCAGTTGGAGCAGAAGTTTCCGCTGTTGGAGGTCCCGCATGCCGCGCATACCCATCCGCCGGCAGGTGCCGCGGGAGCCGCGGGCGCAGCCGGAGCCGCGGGAGCGGCGGGAGCGGCAGCCTTATTGGCCTGTCCCATAGCGAAGAGATCGGCGGCGTTCACTCCGCCCGCCTGACCGGCAAGACCCATGCCCATGAAGGCCGTAGCCGCGCCGTTGGTGTTGGAGGCTGCCGCCTGCATCGCGGAGCCGGTGGAGCCGACCATGTAAGCGGCCGCTCTGTTGGGATCCATGAACGCCGCGTTGCGCTGCAGCTCCTTGATCATCTTCTCGTCTTCCTCGTTGGCGGATACGCTCGATACGCCGCAGGAAACGATCTCTATGCCGCGCAGATCCTTCCACTTGGCGGAGAGGACGTCGTTGAGAGCCTCGGCGAGATCGTCGGCGTGTCCGGGAAGCGCGCTGTAGCGGATGCCCTGCTCGGAGATCTTGGCGAACGCGGGCTGAAGAGCGGTGAGGAGCTCGGTCTTCATCTGGCCTTCTATCTCGCTCCTGCCGTACGCTCTGGAGATATTGCCGCAAACGTTGGTGTAGAACAGGATCGGGTTGGTGAGCCTGTAGCTGTATTCGCCGAAGCAGCGGATCGAGATGTCGATGTCGATGCCCGCTCTCTCGTCGACCACGCGGAAAGGCACGGGCTGGGGAGTGCCGTACTTGTTTCCGGTGAGTTCCTTTGTGTTGAAATAATAAATGCGCTGATCCTTGGGAGCTTCGCCTCCGAAGGTAAAACGCTTGCCCATGTTCGCGAACACTGCCTTGATGTTGTCGGCGAGCTTTCCTCCGTCGAAGAGCGAAGGCTCCGTCGACTGATCGTAAGTATATTCGCCGGGCTCCGCGCAGAAATCGACGACCTTGCCCTGCTCGACGATGACCATGCACTGGCCGTCCGCGACAGCTATCACGGAACCGTTCGTGATGATGTTGTCGTCGCCGCTGACGTTGCTGGACCTGCCGCTGACCTTCTTCCTGCCCTTAACGACCAGGATCTCCTGAGGGATAGCTTCGCAATAGAAATACTCTTTCCACTGATCGGCGAGAACGCCTGTCGCCGCACCGATCGCCGCAGTAATAAGACCCATTTTTTCGCTCCTTTCACTTTGTGAAGATATGCTTTTTAAGCTCAACTATGATTATATGATATGCACCGCGCGAAATACAGCGTTTTTTGAATGCGCCGCGCCCCGTACGCGTCAGAACTTTCCGCTGTGGTGCGAATGACCGCCGGAGTTTATCGTCGTGCCTCCTCCGCCTCCGCCCGAAGAGGACTGGATCCTGGTCCTGCTCTCCGTCACGGTTATGAACTGGTCTTCCTTTATCGAATAATCCACGTTTCCGGTCATGTAATAATTGGCCGTGGTCGCCTTCTTTACGGGCTTCATCGAAGCCTTCATCGGAAGGACTATTCCGGCTCCGGCGAGCGCGCTGACTATGAGCGATATGAACGCGTGCGAGCCGATCCTGTCGCCGAGCGACTTCTGCTGCCGGGCCGAACCGGCGTCGACCGGGCGGCCGTTTGCTCCCGCGTCGAGCATCTCCGCGCAGCCGTCGATATAGTCTCTGAAGCCGACGTACCAGTCGTTCTGCCCGAAATCGTCGAGGAACATTTCGGCGAGCTTTTCCTTCGCGTAGTCCGTAAAGGCGTAGTTCGCGATCTCACCGCGCGCGTCGATGTCGTAGTCTCTGCCGGCCATGCTCAGCACGAGCGTCACGGCGTTCCTGTCGTCGCCGAGGCCGAGCTCGTACATCTCGACGAGATCCTGCGCGAAGTCTTCGATAATCGAATAGCCGTATTCCTCCATGTCGGGGACGGCGATCATGTAGACGCCGCAGCCGTATGACTCGGAGACCGACTGAGCCCTGTCTTCGAGCTGGACGGCGCCGCTCTCGTTCACGAGTCCGGCGGTGTCCGTGAAATACCCGAGCCCGGGCTCGGCGAACGCCGGCGCCGCCCCGAGGATGAGGCACAGCGCTATAAGAACGCTGATGATGATCTTTCTCATACCGGTCACCTCCTAAAACAGCATCGACATGATGATCGAGAGCACTACCGTACCGACGCCCGCGATCGCGAGGAACAGTCCGGCAGCCCTTCCGCTGTCGACCGGAAGATCGCCCGTGAACTTGCCCGTCTGTCCGTTCATCGCGAACAGGTATTTTTCGCCCTTCCAGGAGGTCGACAGCAGCCATACCGGCATGAGCGCGTATTGCGCCTTGCCCCTGCGTATGCGCACGCCGTCGCTGGTGCTCATGTTCACCGTGCTGTAGCCCGCGCAGCTGCTGCGGAAGCTGTTGTAGACGCTCTGGACGACCCTGTCGTCGGCGCGCTTCGTGGAATCCTCGGCCTTAACGTCGTATCTCTCCGTCACGAAGCCGGGGAGATAGCCGGTCGAAAAATTCTTGAGCTCCTTGTAGTCGTACGGCTCTATGGAATCCATCAGATCGTCCGGCATCTTGGTGGAGCCGTCCACGGGGATCTTTTCGAAATCGGCGCTGCCGGCTCTTCTGAGCTTGTAGAATTCGGTCCTCGTTACGTTGTAGTTCCCCTGCCTGTAGCTCGTCATCCTCGTGGCGTCGAACGTCATGTCCGCGCTCGCCGAACCGCTGAACAGCCAGAACGGAACGTAGACGCCCTTTATCTCGTCTATGTGGTTCTCGGAAGCGAACACCTTCGGCAGCAGCTTCTTTCCGCTGTAATACCTGCGAAGGGCGTCCTTGGCCTCCTCCTTGCTGACCTTGAACGGTATGACGAATTCCGGCTTGAGGGCCCCGGAGAGCTGCCCCGGGACGATCGTCGGATTGCCGCAGTACGGGCACGCAGAAGCGGCCGTTGTGTTATCGTAGATGAGCTCAGCTCCGCACGACGGACAGCTGTAGGCCTTTATATTGTCGGCCTGCTCGTCCCAGAGCAGCTGCATCGTCTCGGAATCGTACTTATCCTCCGCCTGCGAGGCAGCTTCGTCAGCCCTTCCGTAGAGCTTTTCGATCTCGACGGGATCGTACTCGCTGCCGCAGTAATCGCATTTGAGCTTGCCGCCGGCCCCGTCGAAGCGCAGCGGACCCGTACACGCCGGGCATTTATATTCCGATATCTGTGTCGCCATAAGCACCCCTTGTAAATATCATTGAAAACAGAAAAGCAGCGCGTATCCGCACTGCTTTTATAATACACCAAAACTACTGCTCGTTGAGTATTTTGTCGAGTATCTTTTTTTCTTCTTTGCCGAGCTTTCCCAGCCCCGCGACGTAACTCTCGAAGAGATCCGGACGCCGGCGCTTCGTAAGGCGCAGGGACTCCTCCCACTGCCAGAGGCGTATCAGCCGGTGATTGCCGTTGAACAGCACCTCCGGAACTTCGAGCCCCTCGTAGGAGCGGGGCTTCGTGTACTGAGGATATTCCAGAAGCCCGGAATATATCGACTCCTCCGCGAGCGATTCCGCCGATCCGAGCACGCCGGGCACGAGGCGGCACACGGCGTCCGTCAGGACCATCGCCGCGAGCTCTCCTCCGGTGAGGATGTAGTCGCCGATCGTAACCTCCTCCATGTTCCAGGCGTCTATTATGCGCTGGTCCACGCCCTCGTAATGGCCGCACAGGATGAAGAATTCCTCCTCCCTGGCGAGCTCCTCGGCGAGCTGCTGTCCGAACTGCCTCCCGCGGGGAGACATGTACAGTATCCGCTTTCCCTCCGCTCCGCACGCCCTGAGCGCGTCGAACGCGGGCTGAGGCGTCATGACCATACCGGCGCCTCCTCCGAACGGCGTATCGTCCGTCTTGCGGTGCTTGTCGGCCGAGTAGTCGCGTATGTT
>JAEEVI010000205.1 GCA_016287035.1 Bacillota bacterium | reverse complement strand
TTCGGCATGTTCCTGGGCGTTCCGACGTTCGCGTCGATATACGTCATCGTGAAGGAGCTCGCGGAGGAAAGGCTCGCTTCGCGCGGCCTTCCGGTCGCTACCGCGGAGTACTACACGGATCCGTCGGCCGTTTCGATCGTAAAATCCGAAAAGAAGCCTAAGACAAAGAAGCTCAAGGCGGAAGAATAGCGAAAGCACCGAAAAAGCCGCGGCATGACGCCGCGGCCGTTCTTTTTTTGACAGGTCTCAGAAGAGCGCCGTGCTGAGCGCGCGGACGGCTTCCTCGTAGCGCGAGGAATCTATCCCGACGATTATGTTCATCTCGCCGGAGCCCTGATCGATCATGCGGATGTTTATGCCCGCGGAAGCGAGCGCGGAGAATATCCTCGCCGCGATGCCCTTAGTCCTGCTCATGCCCTGGCCGACTACGGCGATGAGGGCGAGGTCGTCCTCTATGGTCAGCGAATCGGGCGACAGCTGCTGCTCTATCTCCAGCAGCACTTCGCTGCGGCAGCTGTGGAGCCTGTCGGTGTTCACGATGACGCAGATCGAGTCGATGCCGGTGGGCATGTGCTCGAACGGTATGTCGTGCCTGCGGAAGATCGCGAGCAGCTTCTCTCCGAAGCCGATCTCGTTGTTCATCATCGTCTTCTCAAGGCGGACGCTCGAAAAGCCCTTCTTGCCGGCCAGGCCCGTGACGTGCCCGCGCGTTCCCTCCGCGACGGAGCTTACGATCATCGTCCCCTTGTCTGCGGGGGCGTTGGTGTTTCTGATGTTTATCGGGATGCCGGCCTTCTTCGCGGGGAAGACGGCGTCCTCGTGCAGGACGCTTGCGCCCATGTACGAGAGCTCCCGAAGCTCTCGGTAGCTGATGTACTCGATGACCTTGGCGTCGGCCGCGATCCGCGGATCAGCCGTGAGGATGCCTGAAACGTCTGTCCAGTTCTCGTAGATCTCGGCCTTCGTGGCCCTCGCGACGAGCGAACCCGTTATATCCGAACCGCCGCGCGAGAAGGTGACGATATTGCCGTCCCCGTCCGCGCCGTAAAAGCCGGGGATGACGGTATACGGATTGTCGACCAGCTTGGCGGCGAGCCTTTCGTTCGTCTCCTCGCTCAGCAACTTGCCGGACCTGTCGAAAAGTATGCACTCTGCGGGATCCAGGAACGCGAACCCGAGATACATGGCCAGTATCTTCGCGTTGAGATACTCGCCGCGGCTGGCGGCGTAATCCCTTTCGGGCGACGAGGCCATCCTGTAGCGTATCGCCTCGATCTCAGGTTCGAGATCGAAGTCGAGCTCGAGCTCGTCGATTATAGACATGTAGCGCTGCTCGATCTGGTCGAGTATGGCGTTGAAATCCTCGCCGATCTCGGCCCTTCCGTACATCGCGTAGAGCATGTCCGTGACCTTGGTGTCCGCGCTCCTGCGCTTTCCGGGAGCCGAGGCCACCACGTATTTCCTGGCGGAATCCGCCTTTATTATGTCCGCGACCTTTCTGAACTGCGCCGCGTCGGCGAGCGAGCTGCCGCCGAATTTTACCGTTATGTTGTCCACTGTCGTTCTCCGTCGAAAATAATAAGACCGCCTTGAATTTACTATACAAGGCGGCGGATGTCAATGCGGGGAGGCCGGCTACATCTCCACGGGCACCGGTTCCGCGATCGGCTCGGAGAGATGCTCCGGATGCTCGAGCAGATACTTCACGATCCTGAGAGACTTGGCGAAGTAGAAGCCGTCGGCTATGCGCTCGTCTATCGTGTACGTGACGTCGAGCACGTCGCGCGCGGCGATCTGTCCGTCGGCGCCGGCGACGCCTTCCTTGTGCATGGTGCCGATCGTTATCATTATCGAGCACGTGCCGTAGTTGCTGAGATGATGATACGGAGCTCCCGAGCCTATCGAACCGAGATTCGACAGCAGCACCGTCGAATAGTTGGGGTCGCCGTCCGACAGCGCCTTAGGCATTATCCCGTGGTATTCGAGGCGGCGCAGGACGAAGAAGAAGGCCGTCAGCACGAATCGCGGCATGCTTCCGACGAAGTCCATAAGATGGTCGAGATCGTTGGACTTCGCCTTTCTCGTCTTTTCGACGTCTCCGAGGATGAGCTTCGAGATCCTGTCCACGTTCATGTCCGGGTCGACCTTCAGGAACATGAGCGATTCCTGCGACTCGTCCTCGAACGTCTGCTTTACGACGAACGACAGCGTTATGTCGTTGCGCTTCCAGAACCATCTCCCCGATATGAACGTGTTGAGAAGAGGCCTGTGGAATATGGTCCGCGCGACGGCGGTGCAGAAGGCGTGGAAGAGCTTGATATTGATCCCCTCGGCTTCGTTGCGGCCGCGCATGTACGCGTTGAGCTCCGTCACGTCGTAGCGCTCGGTGAGGGAGACCTCCGCCTCCGTGCGCCGCGGCATGACGTACGGAAGTATGTTGTGGTAACCGTCGCTGTTCTTTATGCGGACAGCTTCGCGTCTTTTTCTCGCCATATATGACCTTTCGCCGGCATCTGTTCTAAATAAAATAATTATATCGCGTATAAATTATATCATATGAGCCGCCCGCGCGCGCCCTTTATTTGCCGCGGGCCTTCAGGGCGGCCGTTTACTTTTTAACGAGCGGTGTGTTAGAATGCATTATTTCTTACCGCAGAACAAAAGGAAACACAGCCATATGGATAAGATATTCAGGAAGACGGACTACGGCACCATACGCGATATGGTGAGGGGCTTTACGTCCGAATACGGAGAAAAGGACGCGTTCGTGCTCAAGGAGAAGGGCGCTTACAGGCATATCTCCTTCGCTCAGCTGGGGCGCGACGTGGAAGCGCTCGGCGCGGGCTTGATAAAAGAGGGACTGAAGGGGCGCCACATAGCGCTGATAGGGCCGAACAGCTATAACTGGCTGATCGCGCATCTCGCGATAGTCTGCGGCACGGGGATCTCCGTTCCGCTCGACAAGTCTCTCCCCGCCGACGAGATAGCAAACTGCCTCGTCATGGGCGACGCCGACGTCCTCATATACGCGGATCAGCTCGCGGGCGTCGTGGAGAAGATGGACCCCGAAAGGACCGCCTCCGTGCGCAGGATCCCGATGAGCGCTCTCGCAGGGATCGCGTCGGGCGCCGGGGAGGAGGACATCGAGGCGTACAGGAGCGCCGTGGTGCTCCCCGAAGATATCGCGAACATCGTTTTCACGAGCGGAACGACCAGCAATTCAAAGGCCGTCGTGCTCCTGCACAGGAACATCGCCTCGAACATCAATTTCCTGAACGCGCACGAGCAGATATTCCCCACGGACGTGAACATGGCGTTCCTTCCGTATCATCACTGCTTCGGGCTCACCGGCCAGCTGCTGTTCCTGGACAACGGCGCGAGCTCCGCCTTCTGCGACGGCATACGCCACATCCAGAAGAACCTGGCCGAGTACGAGGTCAGCTGCTTCTTCGCGGTGCCTCTGATAATAGAATTCATGCATAAGCGCATCATGGAGACGGCCGAAAAGGAAGGAAAGCTCGGAAAGCTCGAATTCGCGAAAAAGCTCAGCAGGTTCCTGCTGTTCTTCGGCATAGACGTCCGCAGGAAGCTGTTCAAGGACATCATAAACGCACTCGGAGGGCACATAAGGTTCCTCGTCAGCGGGGCGGCGGCGCTCGACCCGGTCGTCGAGAAGGACTTCAACGACTTCGGCATCGTGACCGTCCAGGGCTACGGCCTCACGGAGACGTCGCCCGTCATAGCGGGCGAGAGCGTCCAGTGCGTAAGGTACGGCTCCGTCGGAAAGGTCATGCGCGGCATCGAGGCGGGCATCGAGGACCCCGACGAGAACGGCATAGGAGAGCTCTGGACGA
>JAEEVI010000012.1 GCA_016287035.1 Bacillota bacterium | reverse complement strand
CGAACAGAAATCCGAAAAAGAGCAAGAACGAGCCGACGAGGAACAGTATCTTCGGCATGAGCGAGATCTCCTCCTCCTGCACGAACTCCAGGCCGTTCGTGATGTTGTTCAGGGCAAATACGATAAAGATGTGCAGGAGCATATACCCCAGGCCGTTCGTGCGCTTTGACCTGTCGATGATGCGGTCGTAGAAGACGCCGTAGCTCAGGAAAAGCCCGACGACGATCAGGAACGCCATGAGCGCGAAGTACGTGCTGCGCCATGAAAAGCCGCCGTCAAAATAAGACGCGGTGCTTATGATCATCTCTCCGAAGGTGAATACGACGTACAGCATCGCGCGCTCCGAAAGGTGCGCGAAGTCCACGAAGCCGCCGCTGCTCTTCTGCCCGAAGAAGATCGTGGCTCCCATTCCGAACAGGATCGCCGCGAGCGACAGCCACGTGCTGCCTAACGCCCTGAAGGCGAAGATATCCGCCGCAACTATCGCGGCTTCGATGAACAGGATCGCCGCCATGCGCGTCTGCTGCCTGCGCTGCTCCGGCCGCCCGGAGCCTCCGAGGAGCTCGATAACGTACTGGACGCCGACGTTAACGAGTATCAGCGCCCAGGCTATGTGGTACTGCGCGTGGAACTCCTGCCAGTCCGGTCTCGTGCCCTCGCCGACGAAGTAGAGCAGGAACATGTTGACGAACAGGAACACGTGCTCCCGCACGCTCTTCCTGCCGTAGATGTTGATGTAATAGGTGCTGTAGTTCCAGATCTGTATGACGGCAAGAGTCGTCATCGCGTAGGCCGCGAACGCGGCCGGCTCGACGAACCCGCCGGAGAACACGTGGAGCAGGGCGTTGTTGCGCCCGATGATGTAAACGAAGATCAGGTCGTAGATCAGTTCGATGTACTCGACCTGTTTTTCTTTTTTGTCCGAAAGATCCTGTGCCATGCGGAGCCTCTCCCGATATCCCGCCGTATCAGTACTTTTCGCCTGACGTCGCAAGATACTCGTCGAACAGCCGGCGGCAGGCGTCCTCGTCGATCCGGACGAGATAGTCACCCAGGGCGCCGCGTCCGCCGAAGAGCCTGTCGAACTCGCCGTCGCGGAAGCCGATCCGGGAGTTCTCGGCTATCGTGCAGCCGTAGTATACCTTTTCGATATTGGCCCAGAGGCAGGCGCACAGGCACATGGTGCACGGCTCGCCCGTCGTGTAGAGCACGCAGCCGGAAAGGTCGTGCGTCCTTAGAGCCTTTCCCGCGTCGCGCAGCGCGCATATCTCGCCGTGGCACGTCGGATCGTCGTCCGACAGCACGCGGTTGTGACCGCGCCCCACGATCGTTCCGTCCTTTACGACCACGCTGCCGAACGGCCCTCCGTGACCGAGCCGTATCCCTTCGAGCGCCTCGCCGATCGCCTCCTGCATGTACGCGTTTTCAGCCCGGATCTCCGGGGCATCAGTGTTTTTCATGTTATATCCCTCACAACGGAACAAAAGAGCGCACCGCCCCGCCGGGCGGTGCGCGCCATATTCCTTCCGGCCATAGCCGGCGGCGAAGAACAGAGTTCTGCTCCTTTTATTTCCTTCCGACGGCGAAGAACAGCCGTCCGCGCTTTATTTCTTCCCGAACAGCCCGTGCAGGACGTTCTTGGCGCTGTCGAACGCCTCGTCAGCCTTTAAGCTCTTTGCCGCGCCCGCGAACAGCCCGCCGAGATCGCTTCCGCTCTTCGCAGCGGCTCTCTCCGCAGCCGCCTTTTCCTCGGCCGCCTTTTCCTCAGCTATCCTCGCGGCCTCTTCCGCGGCGAGCCTCGCTTCCTCTTCGCGCTCGGCCGCCTGCCTTGCGGCTTCCTCCTCGCCCGCGGGGAGGACCGCTCCGCACTCCGCGCAGTAAACGGTTCCCGGCAGGTTCTGCTTTCCGCACTTCGGACAGAGATATCCGGCGGCCATCGTCTGATCCGGGAGCTTCGCCCCGCACTTCGGACAGAACTTGTGATCCGACGAGACGACCTCGCCGCACTGCGGGCACTCCTTGACGTTCTGCGCGACCTCTCCGGCAAAGCTCTGCATCTGATTCGCCCATCCGGCGAGGGACGCTCCCAGAGCCGCCATGCCCGGTCCTTCGGGCGCCGCGCCGGCTGCCGCCGCTTGCGCGTTTCCTGCTGCCGCCGTTTGCGCTGCTCCTGCCTGGGCGCCCGCCGCCGCGAGCTCGCCCGACGCCTCCCTGAGAGCCTCCGTGCTCTCTGCCATGCTCTTGGCTGTCTGGTCCATCTGCTCCGCGGCCTTTCCCGCGAGACGGTCGGCCGCAGGCCTTACGGCGCTCTCGACGGCCTTGCCGACGGCGTCGTTTATACCCTTGCTTATACCGTCGCTAATGCTGTTTGACACTATGTTCTTGAGAAAACCCATAGCTGCACCTTCCTTCGTAAACGGTAAAACTGAATCGGACTTATTATTTTATTAATGGAATGCGCTGATACCAGCGCTGACTTAATACTAATATACCGCGGCCGCCAGCATAAAGCAATCGCCGCGTTTTGCAATATCCGGCGGACCGCGTCGCGCGGGCTGTGCCGCGGCCGGTCAGGCGCCGGTCAGCCGGGATGAAATTTCGCGCTTTATGTCGCCATATGACGGCAGCATCCGGCGCAGCTGTTGCAATCTGACGCGCTATCCATTAATCTGTGATCGAAGCAGCCGTCAAGCCGCGTCGAGCGAAGATCAGCCTCGCCGCGCTCATTTTACAGGCCGTCATCCCGTCAAAAGACCGCGAAATGGACACTTTTATGATAAACGCGCCTTTTTGTCCATAAAATGACCTCATTTCATGGACAAAACACCGGAAATAACCCGTCTACTGTCCATATCGCCATCTGTGCAGGCCGAAAACACCTGATCGAAGGCCATAACGGCGGCAAAATGCGGTCCAATATAGACAGCTCGCCGCAAAACAACGCAAATTGTCCATATATGCAGCAAACAGACGGGATCAAGGATGTAAAAACGAGCAGAAATCAAGGGATTATGGGCAAAAGCTGCGTTTTTTACGGATATTGTCCATAACGAACCTGCACGACGCCTGAAGCCGCGTGCCGCCTCCGGGGGAGCGCCGTCAGCGGCATGATTAACGGAAAATCGGGAATTGAAATAACTGTCTGTATTTTCAGATATAATAAAAGAACCGCGCGTCTTCCGTGTGGATGGCGAGGGGTCCTTGAGCGAGCCTGAGCTCGAAAAAGCGCAGAAGCGTATTTCAAATAGTCAAAACGATCCGGACGTCATCTGTTTAACAGGTCTATCGTCTTCCGGTCCTTTTCTCCGTTGTAGAACTTGTTCAGGACTTTCTGAAAAACATCTATGTCCGGGTCGACGAAGCTGAACAGCGTCATGCTGGATCTTAGCTTCATGTCATCCGGATATCCCAGGATCAACGCTATATCCTCATCGAGCGATAGCAGGGCTTCCGATATTT
>JAEEVI010000204.1 GCA_016287035.1 Bacillota bacterium | reverse complement strand
TTCGGACTGCTCGGAGCCGTCATGTACGCTTCGAAGATCCTTATGGAAGCGCTCCCGAACATCCACCTGCTCGGCGTCTTTACGATCGCCCTGACGCTCGTCTACAGGCGCAGAGCGCTCTATCCGATCTACGCGTACGTCTTCATAAACGGTCTGTTCGCGGGGTTCTCGCTCTGGTGGATACCTTACCTCTACGTCTGGACGGTCCTGTGGGCGGCGGCGATGCTGCTGCCGCGCGACACGATCGAAAAGGGACGCGTCATTCCATGCATGCTGCTGTGCGGGCTTCACGGTCTTTTATTCGGGACGCTGTACGCGCCCGCGCAGGCGATCATGTTCGGTCTGGATCTTAAGGGCATGATCGCGTGGATAATAGCCGGGCTCCCGTGGGACGCCGTCCACGGCGCCGCCAATTTCGCGCTCGGCTCGCTGATCGTTCCACTGGCGCGCATAATAAAGCTCGCGGACAGAGATTCCGCTTTCTGAGAATGGCAAACGCGCCGCGCTCTACCGCGCGGCGCTGTTTTTTTTGAGTCTTGCCGCGTGGCGGAAGAACAGGACGGCGGCCACGAGCGAGGCGAAAGCATCGGCGATCGGAGTCGCGGCGACTATGCCGTATATCGGGAAGACCGCGCCGAGCATGAACATCAGCGGTATGTCGAGGAAACCCTTCCTCAGCACGGCGATGGCGAAGGCTCTCTTTCCGTCGCCGACGGCCTGGAAGAACGAGATGCACGTGTAAGCGGCCGCGGAGAACGGCCCTCCGACGCACAGTATCCGCAGGAACGCCGCGCCGAACGACAGGGACGGCGTATCTCCGAGTATGAACAGCCCTATCAGCTCTCTGCTGAGCAGCAGGCACGCGGCCGCGGCGGCGGACGCCGTGAGGACCGCCAGTATCACCGCTACCCGCAGCGAATCGTTCATGCGCCTGTAATTCTTAGCCGCGTAGTTGTAGGCGATGAGGGGCAGCGCGCCCTGCGCTATGCCGCGCACCGCGTTGTGCGCGAGCATGTTCACCTTTTTGGCGACGCCTATGCCGGCCTGCATTGAAAGGCCTTCGAGCGACATCAGCTTGTCGAGCACGGCGTAGGATATGTTTTCGAACAGCGTCATGATGCAGGCAGGTATCCCCGCCTGGAACACGTCTCGCGGCACGTCCTCGGCGAACATCGCTCCCGACGGAACGAACCGCAGCATCGACCTGCCGCGCCTGCGCGAGACAACGATGACGGCGGCGAAGTAGACGAGAGACGCGACGTTCGACAGAACTGTAGCCAGCGCCGCTCCGAGCGCTTCGCGGCCCTTGGGAAGTATGACGAACATGAAGAGGGGATCGAGCGCGATGTTGAGCACGCCTCCGAGCGCTATCCCGGCGCTCGCGTAGAACGCGCGGCCTTCAGCTCTGATAAGGTGCGAGAGGAGCGTCACGGTGGCCGTCACGCAGCCTCCGGCGACGACGGTGCACAGCAGATATTCGACCGAATGAGGATGGACCGACGGGTTTGTTCCTCCGAGGAGATCGATATAGGCGTCCTTCGCAAAAAACGCAAAAGCGGAATAAGCCGCCGCGACGGACAGGCATCCCCAGAACGCGAAGGCCGAGGCGCGGCGCACGAGACCCTCGTTCTCGCTGCCGAGCGCCCTCGCGATGACGCTCGCACCGCCTATCCCGAAAAGGTTGGATATCGCGGACAGGAACATGAACGCGGGCATGCACACGGTTACGGCGGCTATCATCGAGTCTCTTCCCGTAAGGCCGATGAAAAACGTATCGGCCATGTTGTAAACGACCAGTATTATCTGGCCCATGGCCGTCGGGAGAGCCATCTCGACGACGGCTCTCGTCACGTTCTTATTCTCGAACAGATCTGTCTTTCTGATATCGTCCAAGGCCGTAATCTCCCCGCGTCAGCGTTCAACGACCTTTCCGGTGCCGTTCTTTACATTCTCGTAAGTGGCTCGGACGGCGACGCTCCGGATACGACGAGCGGCACCTGCTCCTTTATCTGGACCGACGTGCCCAGACCGTACCAGCTGGCCCTCGATCCGGCGAGCGTCCGTATCGTGTATTTGACGCGCAGCACGAGCTCGTCCGCTTTCGAAAGGCTGCTGTGCATCGGGACCTCCTTGCGTATTATGCAGAATTTGAAGCTTCCCACGTTGGACTTTCCGTATATCGAGAAGCGTTTGTCCTGAGGCGGAAGCTCCCCGCTCTTCATGAGATCCGCGACTATCTGGCGCAGCAGCACGTTGATGGCGGGCTCGATCTTAAAGCCGAGGTTGACCCTCACGCTGAATATGAAGTCCGTTCCG
>JAEEVI010000203.1 GCA_016287035.1 Bacillota bacterium | reverse complement strand
TCGAACGCGCATCTGCCCTTCTGCTTGCACATGCCGCAGGACACGCATCCGCGGACGTCCCTGTTTCCGACCTGCACGAGTTCTGTCCGCAGGCCCTCTTCATCGAAGACCTTTATCATCTCTTCCAGCGCAGTAGCCGTGCAGCCGTGCGCGTGCGGACTTCCGTTTATCAAAAGGATCTTTGCCATTTTTCAGCCTCCGTTCAAAGACAGCCTGCGTGTATTATCCGTCATATTAATAATACCCGCCGAAGGCCGCAAGTTCAATCATCACCTTTCAGAAGGGCGCTAATACGCCTTTATCGGGCGGCGCGTTTAATATATAATTGACTTACCCTGATACGGAGGACTCTTTATGAACATACTCGTTACCGGCGGAGCCGGTTTCATAGGATCCCACACGATAGTCGAGCTGCTTAAGGCCGGGCATTCCGCCGTCTGCGTCGACAACCTCTCGAACTCGAGCAGCAGAGCGCTTTCGCGCGTCGCGGAACTGACCGGCGCCGAGGTGCCGTTCTACGAGGCCGACATACGCGACCGCTCCGCGCTCGAAAAGATCTTCGCTGATCACAGCATCGACTGCGTCATACATTTCGCGGGGCTGAAGGCCGTCGGAGAATCGGTCGTCAAGCCCTGGGAATACTACGAGAACAACGTCGCGGGGACGCTCACGCTCGTCGACGTGATGCGGCGGTCCGGCTGCAAGAACATCATCTTCAGCTCGTCGGCCACCGTCTACGGCGACCCGGCCGTCGTTCCGATAACCGAGGACTGCCCCAGAGGCGTCTGCACGAACCCGTACGGCAAGACGAAATCGATGCAGGAAGACATCCTTTCGGACCTCTGCGCGGCCGATAAAAAGACCGGCGACCCGCGCCCGTGGAACGTCGTCCTGCTCAGGTATTTCAACCCGATCGGAGCGCACCCGAGCGGCCTCATCGGAGAGGATCCGAGCGGCATACCCAACAACCTGATGCCGTACATAACGCAGGTCGCGGTCGGAAAGCTGGAAAAGCTGCACGTCTTCGGCGACGACTACGACACGCCCGACGGCACCGGCGTGCGCGACTACATCCACGTCGTCGACCTCGCGCGCGGCCACGTCAAGGCCCTCGCCGCGATAGAGCGCGGCTGCGGAGTGGCCGTCTACAATCTGGGAACAGGAAAAGGCTGCAGCGTTCTGGAGCTCGTAAAGGCTTTCGAACGCGTCAACGGTATAAAGATACCCTACACCATCGACCCGCGCCGCCCCGGCGACGTCGCCGCGTGCTGGTCGGATCCCGGCAAGGCGGAAAGAGAGCTCGGCTGGCGCGCCGAGCTCGGCATCGAAGACATGTGCCGCGACAGTTGGAACTGGCAGAAGAACAACCCGAACGGCTACAGGGAGTGAGCCCTCACAACGTCGCCGAACAGCCACGCTTCGCCGGAGATGACGCTGCCCTCCTTAAGCTCGCCGTCGTAATTCAGATAGAGCGACATGCTCATCTCGAGCGTCTCGACCTCGAGGCGATACCCGGGCTCGTCCGGCTTCGGTTCGGGATTCTTTTCCACGGCGCGTATAGTGCCGGTAAACATTATCACAGGCACCTGCCCGGGGCCGCTTTCAGCGTTTCCGTCCGAAGGAAAAGAGCCCGACGGAATGATCGAAGGGACCGCGAACATCGAGCCTGTGGCGTAGTATTCGTCTTCGTTTTTGAACAGTTCGACGCCGTTCGCCACGCCGCAGACGTCTATTTCGCAGAGGTCGCCGCCCGCAAGGCTGAAGTCGGTATTCTCGTCGCAGAGGATATTCATGGGGACCTCCATGTCGCCGGTCGTCTCGACCTGCGCGATCTTCCCCTCCTCGCAGTCTATAAAGCATCTGAATCTGAACTTTGTGAGCATTTTATCCTCCCTGGCAAGGCCTCGCGCCGAAAGGAACTACCGGATAATGGACTATAATATCGAACGCCGCTTCGCGCAAACGTTCATACGGAAGGAAAAGCGGGACCGCCTCCTCTACGAGCTGACGACCCCGAAGAAGAGATACGCCGGCCTCGACAGGTTCTGCCATCAGGCGGAAGACCTGCTCGACCCCGCGAAGATCACCATGTCCGGCGAGGATCTGGACCGCGCGCCGGCGTTCGAGGAATTCGTCCGCAGCCACGACGATATCTGCTATGTCCTTTCGCCGGAGCTCGGCGCGGACGGGCTGCTCCTCCCCTTCAAAGACGCCCTGCAGCAGGCGGTCATGTGCTTCGACGCCGTCCTGATCATCGGAAGCACCTTCGCCGTCGTGTTCGGAGAGGTCATGAAGGGCGGCAGAGGCAAATACCTGCTGTCGGAGGAGCGGATCAGCCGGCGCTAAAGCTTCAGCGCCTCCACTACCATTTTTCTGTACTCCTCCGCCACGTCCTCCGGCCCGGCGATCCTCACCCGGCCGCCGAACCCGAATATCCAGCCGAAGAAGACGTTGTTGACCGCCGTCTCGACGCGGGCCGCAAACCGCCCGTCGCGGAGAAGCTCAGTATCCACCTCGTACCCGAAGCGGTCTATTATAGCGTCCATCACGCCGCCGTCGCAGAGCAGCTCCACCTGCCGCGCCCGGCCGCCGAACATGTGATAATTCGTCTTTATGTAGTCCGCCAGCTTAAAGCCCTTCGGCGCGGGCCTCGCGGCCTCGCCCAGCATCTCCGGCACGTCGTACATGCGGTCGAGGCGGAAGCTGCCGACGCCGCCGTGCTTGTCCGACCACCCCACGGCGTAGTAATAGTCGCCGTTCCAGACGAGCGCCCAGGGGCTGAACACGTACGGGTCCCCGCCGTTCCTTATCTGACGGCGCTTGTTCGGTCCGTAGGTGAAGCCGCGGAACGCCACCTTCCGCTTCGCGTTGATAGCGTTGTTGATCGCGTCGACGTTGTAGATGACGCTCTCGTTCTTCGCCTTGATCCTCTCCTCGGGGCTTATGTTGCGCACCAGCTCGTCGTGCTTGAAGGGGCTGCCCATCTCCACGAGGCGCTGGATCAGCTCCCTGCTGCGCCTGTTCGTGATGACCTTCGACGACGCCACGGCGTCGACCAGCACCTTAAGCTCCGCCTGCTCCAGCGGCCGCGAGATGAGCCAGTACTTGTTCTGCGTCGACTCGATCTTGCCGATCTCCACGCCGGCCGCCTGCAGCAGCTGGATGTCGTCGCCCACCGTGATCCTGTGAGCCTCCATGCCCCAGCGCTCCCGCAGCGCCTTCTGTATCTGCGCCGTCGACAGCGTATGATCCTCGTCCGTCTCCTCGAGCAGGAGCTGGTAGATGTATAAAAGCCTGAGCTTGCCTGTACCTTCGTTGCGCATGATATTTAAGCCTTTCTGAGCTCCTTCAACCGTTGCCTGACATCACTCGAACGGATCCCAATGCTCTTTGGTGAAATCAACGCTGTGGTCTTCAAAAATGTCCGAACGGAATGACCGGGCGGTTTCCCTTGCGGCTTCCATGTTGGATCTTAACAATTCCTCAATTTCTGCGTTTCCATACGTGTAATCGTTCGGGTCAAAGCGCTCGATGCGATCGAACGCATCTTTTATCACCTCAAGCGCTTCTTCCAGATCTTTCGCATATTCAAACTTAATGTCTATGCAAAAACCCGCGTGATTCTCAGTCAATGAGACCTTGTAAAAACTTTTGTCTTGAAAATTCTTTAATCCTTCAGCTTTATACCTGAAACGCAGTACAATGGTAAGCAGCATTGCCAGTACAGCGCATGAGTCTTGCTTCTTTTCTTCCTCTGCAACATTGAACTGAAAAAACAGATTATCCG
>JAEEVI010000202.1 GCA_016287035.1 Bacillota bacterium | reverse complement strand
AAGAGGGTCAGGAGATGGTCTTCAGGGCTCTCGCGCCGCTCGGAGACGAGTACCTTGCCGCTCTGCGCAAAGGTTTCGAGGACAGGTGGGCGGACGTCTACGAGAACGACGGAAAGCGCAGCGGCGCGTATTCGTTCGGAAGCTACGACAGCTATCCGTACGTGCTCCTAAATTACAAGGACAGGCTTCAGGACGTGTTCACGGTCGTGCACGAGATGGGCCATTCGATGCACTCCTGGTATACGAGGCGGACGCAGCCGTTCGTCTACGGAGGCCATTCGATCTTCACCGCGGAGGTGGCGTCGACCGTCAACGAGTCGCTGCTCATGCGGTATCTCATAGACAACGCTAAGGACGAGAAGGAGAAGGCTTCGCTCCTCAACATGTATCTCGAGGAGTTCCGCACGACGCTTTTCCGGCAGACGCAGTTCGCGGAGTTCGAAAAGAAGGCGCACGAGATGGCCGAGAGCGGAGAAGTCCTCACCTCGGAGGCGATGTGCGGGATGTACGGCGAGCTCAACGCGAGATACTACGGCCCGGCCGTTACGTACGACGATCTGATAAAGCTCGAGTGGTCGAGGATACCTCATTTCTATAACTCGTTCTACGTCTATCAGTATTCGACGGGCTATTCAGCGGCGACGGCCATATCTTCACTGATACTGGAGAAGGGAGAGCCTGCCGCGGCGGCATATCTGGAGTTCCTCAGGAGCGGAAGTTCGGATTATCCGATCGAGCTCCTCAAGATCGCCGGAGTCGACATGTCGAAGCCGCAGCCGGTAGAGGCCGCGGCCGCGCGTTTCGAAGAGCTCCTCGCAGAGCTCGAGGCAATTGCCGGATAGGGAGGATCATGGGCAGCATAAACAATATCTACATCCACACCAATCAGAGGCCCCCGTCTCTGGAGGCGAAGGCAAAGCTCGCCGAAAAGCTCAAGGAGGCCGGCTTCTCCGTCGCCAAAAAGTTCAGCGCCGACACGGAGCTGATCATCTGTATAGGCGGCGACGGTACGTTCCTGAAGGCCGCCGCGGCGTACGACTTCCCCCAGACGCCGATACTCGGCGTGAACACCGGGCATCTCGGATTCTTCCAGGATTTTCAGTGCGGCGACGAGGACAGGATAATAGAGCTGTGCCGCAGCGGCGACCTGAACATCCAGAGCAACAGGCTCCTGAGCATAGACGTCCACACCAACAGCGGACCGACGAAGCACCTGCGCGCGATCAACGACGTCGCGGTCATGGGAGGCGCTTCGAGGATCGTGCATCTTTCGGTCTCGATAGGCAGGAGCGGCTTCATAGAGAACTTCAGCGGCGACGGCGTTCTCGTCTCGTCCTCCGCGGGGAGCACTGCGTACAATTATTCGCTCGGAGGCTCCATAGTGGATCCGCGCGTCGACATACTCCAGCTCACCCCGATGGCGCCGATGAACACCATCGCCTACAGGTCGTTCACCTCCAGTCTGGTTCTTCCGGGGCACGTCAAGATACGCATCGCGCCGGAAGACCGCGGCAGCACGTCGAGGCTGCAGGTCATAGCGGACGGCGTCGACCATACGATATCGGATATAAACAGGATAACGGTAAAGCTCAGCGAAGAGCGGATAAACCTCGTGAGGGCGGACAGCTTCGACTTCTGGGATACCGTTGAATCGAAATTCCTCAAATGAAGGACCTCGAATACGTCCTCAC
Organism: Bacillota bacterium; assembly: GCA_016287035.1. Classification (GTDB taxonomy): domain Bacteria; phylum Bacillota; class Clostridia; order Peptostreptococcales; family Anaerovoracaceae; genus UBA1764. Next base: position 1,148 of record JAEEVI010000202.1, on the reverse strand, counting down.
AAAGGATGACGAGAGCCTGTACGTAAAGGAGCTCCTTCAGAGGAGGTTCTCGTTTTCGTCCAGGCTGCTCAGAAAGCTGAAGGTGACGGGCGGGCCCATGCTGAACGGCAGGCCCGCGCGGCTCAGGGACAGAGGCCGGGCCGGGGATGTGCTCAGCGTGCGCATGCCGGGCGAGACCAGCTACTTCGAGCCCGAGCCCATCCCCGTGGCGATCGCCTTCGAAGACGACCGCCTGCTCGTCTGCGACAAGCAGCCCGGCCTCGTCGTCCATCCCACGAAAAATTACCAGACGGGCACCCTCGCCAACGCGCTGACGTATTACATGCAGGGCAGGGGCGACGTGTATAAGCTCCGCTTCGTCAACAGGCTCGACAGGGACACCTCGGGCCTCGTCATCGTGGCCAAGGACGCCAACGCCCAGGACGTGCTCAGCCGCCAGATGGAGGAGGGAAGCTTCGTAAAAAGATACGTGGCTATAGTCCACGGGATCCTCGAGGGGGAGGGCACGATAGACCTGCCGATCGACAAGGATCCGGATCACGTGGCGCGGCGCATGGTCCGCGCCGACGGATATCCTTCGGTCACGCATTACAGATCGCTCGAAACGATACCCTCGAAGGACAGCGGACCGATAAAAGGCTACTCGCTCGTCGAGCTCGGGCTCGAGACGGGAAGGACACACCAGATCCGCGTCCATCTCACGCACATCGGCCATCCGATCGTCGGAGACGAGCTGTACGCCCAGCTGTACGGCTATCCCGACGTTCCCGAATGGATGCCGCGCCAGGCGCTGCACGCCGCGCACATAGAATTCTCGCACCCCGGAACGGGCGAACTTGTCCGCTGCGACGCGCCCGTCCCCGCGGACATGCTCTCGTGCCTCGAATACCTCAGGAGCAGGCGATGAGGGACAGAAACTATCTGATAAACGGTGATCCCTTAAGATCCGTCCTCATATTCGCGTGGCCGATCATCGCAGGGAACCTGTTCCAGCAGTTCTACAACCTCGCGGATGCCGCGATAGTCGGACGGTACGTCGGCGAGACGGCGCTGGCCGCGGTCGGGGCGTGCTACGCCCTCACGAACGTCTTCATCTGCGCCGCGAGCGGCGGAGCGAACGGCGCAGCCGTCATCGTGAGCCGCCATTT
>JAEEVI010000201.1 GCA_016287035.1 Bacillota bacterium | reverse complement strand
CGGGCTACATGTTCCGGTCCTTTAAGACAGGCAGCAGCTACAGGTTCTACGGCAAGGTGAAGGTCGAGGGTGGAAAGGCCGTGATGTTCCATCCGTCCTGCGCGCCGCTCGACGGCGACGCCGAGACCGGGATACTGCCCGTATATCCGCTCACGCGCGGACTTACCCAGAAGGATCTGAGAAAGTGCGCCCGGCAGGCTGTCGGGCTCGCGGGCGGCATCGGCGAGAGCCTGCCGGCTTCGGTGATCGCGGCGGCGAACCTCTGCCCGCTGGACAGGGCTCTCTCCAAGATACATTTTCCGGACGATGCCGCTTCCTACGCCGAGGCGCGGTACAGGCTCGTCTTCGAGGAGCTGTTCGATCTGCGCACGGCGCTCAGGCTTTCCGCCGACAGGTTCGGAAGAGGGCGGAAAGGCATCAGCTTCAAAAGCGGGAGCTGGGACGCATTTGTGGGCGGGCTGCCGTACCCGCTCACCGGCGCGCAGAAGCGGGTGCTGGCCCGCGTCGGCGAGGATATGGACGCGGGCCGGGCTATGAACCGCCTGATCCAGGGAGACGTCTGCTGCGGGAAGACGGTCATAGCCCAGGCAGCCCTCGTCAAGGCCGCGACCGCCGGATATCAGGGCGCCTTCATGGCTCCCACGGAGATACTGGCGGCCCAGCATTACGAAAGCTTCAAACGCGACCTCGCGGGACTCGGCCTCGGCATAGAGCTCCTGACGGGCTCGACTCCGGCCGCCGAGCGCCGCCGCGTACTGGGCGCCCTCGCGTCCGGCTCGTGCGACATACTCATCGGCACGCACGCGATAATATCCGCCGGCGTCGAGTTCAGGGACCTCGGGCTCGTCATAACCGACGAGCAGCACCGCTTCGGCGTCAACCAGCGCAGGCTCCTGTCGGAAAAGGCTGAGAACCCCGACGTCCTCGTCATGACGGCTACGCCCATTCCCAGGACACTGGCCGTCGTCCTTTACTCGGACATGGACATATCGGTGATCGACGAGCTGCCCGCGGGGCGCCGTCCGATCGTCACCGAGCAGTTCAGCGAACTCACCAGGGACGACGCGTACTCGCGGCTCATATCCGAGGTCAGGAGCGGCCGTCAGGCCTACATAGTGGCTCCGTTCATCGAGGACTCCGACGCGGCCGACGGCCGTTCGGCGAGCTCCGTATTCGAGGAGTTCACCGCGCGCTGGCCGGAATTCTCCTGCGCTCTGCTGCACGGCGAGATGAAGCAGCAGGAAAAGGACGCCGTCATGGCGGATTTCTACGCGGGAAAGGTCCGCGTGCTCGTCTCCACGGTCGTCATAGAGGTCGGCATAAACGTGCCGAACGCCAGCGTCATGCTGATAGAGAACACGGAGCGCTTCGGTCTCGCGCAGCTCCATCAGCTGCGCGGAAGGGTCGGACGCGGCAGCGCGCAGTCGTACTGTCTGCTCGTGGTCGGGGACGACAGCGAGCTCGCCAGGGAGAGGGCGGAGATACTCTGCACGACCTCCGACGGGCTCGTGATAGCGGAAAAGGACCTCGCTCTGCGCGGCCCGGGAGAGCTCTTCGGCTACAGGCAGCACGGTCTCCCTCAGCTGAAGCTTGCCGATCCCGTGCGCCACGCGAAGGTCGTCGAGACGGCCTCGGCGCTCGCGGACGCGCTCCTCGAAAAGGATCCTACGCTTTCGCTGCCGGAGAACGCCGCGCTTCGCAAAAGGATAGATACTGAGTTTGGCAATACGCAGCAGCTTGTGCTATAATAATTTATTGTGAGAATAATAACCGGAGAATTCAGGGGACGCAGGCTGAGATCGCCTGCAAATACGGACGTAAGGCCGACCAGCGACAAGGTCAAGGAGGCTGTGTTCAGCATGCTCCTCCCGTGGATGGACGGCGGCTTCGTGTTCGTGGACCTCTTCGCCGGCAGCGGATCGATGGGGCTGGAGGCTCTGTCGAGAGGCGCGAAGAAGGCGTATTTCTCGGATCTGTCGAGGGAGAGCCTCTCGCTCGTGCGCGAGAATCTGAGGATCTGCGGCGCGGAGGACAGAGCTGTCGTGCTTTCCGGGGATTTCAGGCAGAACATAAAGCGCCTTCCGGAAAAGGCCGACGTGTTCTTTCTAGATCCGCCGTACGCGGCGGAATATATACTGCCGGCTCTTCAGACAATAGACGAGTGCGGAGCGCTCGCCGGGGACGGCTGCGTCGTGTGCGAGCATTCGTCGAAGGACGCGCTGCCTGAGAGCTTCTGCGGATTCACCGCCATAAGGGACCGCCGCTACGGAGCCGCGGCCATCACGATATATGCAAGAACCGGGGAGGAACAGCCTTGAGAAAAGTCCTGTATCCGGGATCGTTCGATCCCGTAACGAACGGTCATCTCGACATAATACGGCGCGCTTCGAGGCAGTTCGACCACATCGTCGTAGGCGTCGTCGGAAATCCCAACAAGCGCTCTCTGTTCACGCCGATGGAGCGCATGGAGATGATAAGGCGCGCGACGGCGGATCTGCCGAACGTCTCGGTCGACGCGTTCGAGGGCCTTCTGGCCGATTACGTCAGGAGCGAGGGCTTCACCACGGTCATACGCAGTCTGCGCAGTACATCCGACTTCAACGCGGAGATCGCGGCGGCGCAGGCGAACGGCATGCTCTACGGAGGACAGGCCGACACGCTGTTCTTCATGACAAGAGGCGAGCTCTCTTATATAAGCTCCAGCACGGTAAAGGAGATCAAAAGCCTCGGCGGCGACGTCTCGGAGATGGTGCCGCCCGCGGCGCTTGAATATCTGGAACGCAAATTCAACGTATAAAAATAGGGGGAAGATCAATGAAAGTATTGGAATTGCTTGACGAACTCGACGAGATCATCGAAGTGGCATCGGGAGTGCCTCTCGTTAAAAAGGTGATGGTGGATCCCGAAGAGATCAAGGATATCGTAAGGGAGATCCGCCTGGAGCTTCCCGACGAGATCCAGCAGGCTCAGTGGATAAAGAACGAGCGCCAGAGGATCCTCGACGAGGCCAAGGCCGAATACGAGAACATCCTCGCCGACGCGCAGGCAAAGGCGGACGCCCTCGTCGAGAGCGACGAGATAACCGTCAGGGCGAAGGCAAAGGCCGACGAGATCCTCCGCGTTACGAAGGAGAACGCGCAGGTAATGAAGATGAGCATCCTCGACTACACCGACAACATGCTCTACAACCTGCAGGAGAAGGTCGACCAGGTATACGCCAGCTTCTTCACCGACATGTACGACAATCTCCAGGCGACGTTCGAGAAGGTCAACATGAACATCGCGACGAGCCGCAACGAGGTCAAGGACCAGATCTACAAGGCTCAGGAGAACCGCGAGGACAGGCAGTGATGGGAGCGACCGGCATAATAGCCGAATTCAATCCGTTCCATAACGGTCATCAGTATCTGATAGATGCCGCCAGAGAGCGAAACGCCGATGGCGGCATCGTCTGCGTGATGAGCGGCAATTTCGTCCAGCGCGGGTACCCGGCGGTATGCGACAAGTGGGCGAGGGCACGCATGGCCTGCGCCTGCGGAGCAGACCTCGTGCTCGAGCTGCCCGTGCTGTACGCGCTAAACTCCGCGCGCGAGTTCGCGTTCGGAGGGATAAGGCTGCTCAGGAGCCTCGGCTGCGTGGACACGCTCGCTTTCGGCTCCGAGACCGGCGACGCCGGTTTTCTCGAGGGCGCGGCCGCTCTGACCGAAAGCGCTTCCGCTTCCGAAAGCCCCGCGCTGAAGGAGGCTCTCGCCAGAGGGCTCTCGTATCCCCAGGCGCTCAGCGAGGCGTGCGGTCTTTCCCTTCAGCCGAACGACATACTCGCGGTCGAATATATAAACCAGCTGCGAGCCCAGGACGCGGGGATGG
>JAEEVI010000200.1 GCA_016287035.1 Bacillota bacterium | reverse complement strand
GCGACCGCGTGAGCGCTCTCGATCGCCGGTATTATGCCCTCGATCCGCGACAGGTACTCGAAGGCTTCGACCGCTTCGTCGTCCGTGACGGCGACGTATTCGGCTCTGCCCGTATCGTGAAGGTTCGCGTGCTCAGGACCGATGCCCGGATAGTCGAGACCCGCGGATATCGAATAGACCGGCGCGATACCGCCCTGATCGTCCTGGCAGAAGTACGACTTCATGCCGTGGAAGATGCCGAGGCGTCCGGTGTTTATCGTCGCGGCTGTGTCAAGGGTGTTTATCCCGCGTCCCGCGGCCTCGCAGCCGATCAGCTTTACGCCGGGGTCGCCGATGAAGTGATAGAACGCGCCGATCGCGTTGGATCCTCCGCCTACGCACGCGATGACGGCGTCGGGAAGCTTGCCTTCCTTTTCGAGCATCTGCTGCTTTATCTCCCTGCTTATGACCGACTGAAAGTCGCGGACCATCTCCGGGAAGGGGTAGGGTCCCATGACTGAGCCGAGCACATAGTGCGTGTCGTCTATCCTTCTCGTCCACTCCTTGAACGTCTCGGAGACGGCGTCCTTCAGCGTCGCGGTACCCGTCGTGACGGGGTGGACCTTTGTCCCGAGGAGCCTCATCCTGTAGACGTTCAGCGCCTGACGCTCGCAGTCCTCCTTTCCCATGAAGACCTCGCATTCCATGCCCATCATCGCGGCGACCGTGGCCGTCGCTACGCCGTGCTGTCCCGCGCCGGTCTCCGCTATGACGCGCGTCTTGCCCATCCTCTTTGCGAGCAGCATCTGCCCCAGGACGTTGTTTATCTTGTGGGAACCGGTGTGGTTAAGATCTTCTCGCTTGAGGTATATCTTCGCGCCTCCGAGATCCTTCGTCATGCGCTCGGCGAAGTAGAGCCTGCTCGGACGCCCCGCGTATTCGTTGTACAGCTGCGCGAGCTCCTCGTTGAATCCCGGGTCGTCACGGTATCTCAGATATGCTTCTTCGAGTTCGCTGACCGCGTTCATCAGTGTCTCGGGTATGTACTGCCCTCCGTGGATCCCGAACCGTCCTTTTGACATTTCACTTTCTCCTTTCCTGTTATATCCACCGCGCCGCCGCGTTCATCCCAGCGAGCGCGCGAGCCTTTCGATCTTTTCCTTTGATTTGACGCCCGGTCTGTCCTCGCTCGCCGACATGACGTCTATATAATCCGGGCCGAAAGAGGCGATCATGCCGGGGATGTTCTCCGCCATGACGCCTCCGCCGAGCAGCACCGGCTTCTTAGAGGCTGCGCAGGCAGCCTTCAGAGCCCTCGGCTCGAAGCTCGCAGTGTACGCGTTCTCAGCGTTCCTTGCGTCCCTGCCGTCGAACAGTATCCCGCATATCCGCGTTTCGCTGAGCCGTTCGGCTATCTTCACGAGGTCGGCGGTCCCGAACATCTCTTCGTTCAAAGAGGGGTCCGCCGATACGCTCCTGATAACGCCGGTCCCGGCGCGGGCGAGTCTTTCCGCAATGCGGGCCGTCTCCGCGAGGCTCTCCCTGTAGTGGAGCTGCACGAGATCCGGCCTGAGGTCTTCGGCGAGCGATACTACCTTATCCTCGCTTCCGCCGGTGACCACGACGCTTCTGCAGTTCTCCGGCACGCGGGCCAGAAGCTGTTTCGCCCGGTCCTTAGACACGTTCCACGGCACGTCCTTCGGATACTCGGCGACGATACCGACGAGCTGCGCGCTTTCAGCGCACAGCCTCAGGTCGTCTTCCGTCATGCAGCCGCAGATCTTGAGACCGCACGCGGCGGTCATGTCCCTGTAGGCTTTTCCGGGATCTTCAGCCGTGAGAAGAGCCGTTCCGACGAGCGCCGCGTCCGCGCCTCCGCGCAGAGCCCTCACTACGTCGAATCTGTCGCGCATCGAGCTCTCGCTGACCTTGAGCCCGCATCCGCCGAGCGCTCCGAGCAGCGATCCGCTCCTCGAAACGTCGCCGGAGTCTTTTTCGAGCACGAGTATGTCGCGGTTGTTTATCCCCGCGAGCGCCGCTCCAAGCTCCGAAGCCCAGGCGGCTTCTTCAGCCGTATGCGCTTCGACGAACGGCACCAGACCGATGGCGAACGCCTGTTCGTAAAGCTTCTCGAGCTTTGCGCGTCCGAGGCAGCTGTATATGAGCAATATCGCTGACGCGCCGGCGTCGGCCGTCTCGCGCAGATCGTCGGCTGTTTCTATAAAGTCCTTTCTGAGCACCGGGACGCCGCAGGCGGAGCATATGCGCCTCAGCGTATCGATCGAGCCGCCGAACCGCGCCGCTTCCGTCACGTTCGACAGCGCGGGCGCGCCGCTGGCGACGAGCTCCTTCGCGATATCGACCGGGTCGCGGCCGCGCAGCAGATCGCCGTCGCGGGGCGAGACGCATTTTATGTCGGGTATGACGACGTTTCCGCGTCTCTTCGCTTCCTTCAGCGCCGTGATGAAGTCCGTCATGCCCTGCTCCTGAAGAGGTTGGAGAGCTTGCGCAGCTGAGCGAGCTTTTCCATGGCTTTTCCGGAATCGATGATCTCCCTGACCTTTTCTATGCCGTCACCGAAGCCTTCCGCCTTGCCGCCGATGATCAGCGCGCCTGCCGCGTTGAGCAGCACTGCGTCCTTTTTCGGACCGGCGATCGAGCCGTCGAATATACCGGTTATCGTCGCGGCGTTGTCCTCGGGCGTTCCCGTCTCGATGTCCTCTATCCTGCAGCGCTTAAGTCCGAACTGCTCCGGCGTTATCGTGTATTTGCTGAATCCGCCGTCCTTCAGCTCGACGATCTGCGTTTCTCCGAGGAGCGATATCTCGTCGAGCCCGTCGCTGCCGTGCACGAACATCGCGCGCGTATAGCCGATCTCCCTCGCGACGTAAGCGACCTGCTCGAGGAGCTCCGGCTTATAGACGCCCAGCAGATGCCTCGGCGCGAACGACGGATTGATGAGCGGGCCGATTATCGTGTAAAAGATGGTCTTTATACCGAGGTCCGACTCCGGGGGAAGCACCTTGCACATTACCGGGTGGAAGAGGGGAGCGTATATGAACGCTATGCCTATCTGCTCGATGAGGTACGCGGCCTGTTCCGGCGTGAGCTCGATGTTCACCCCGAGCGCTTCAAGAACGTCGGCGCTTCCGGACAGGCTCGATATCGAGCGGCTTCCGTGCTTGGCGACGGGTATGCCGGCGGCGGCGGCGACGATCGCGGTAGCCGTCGAGATGTTATACGTGCTGAGGCCTCCTCCGGTGCCGCAGGTGTCCATCATCTCAGCCGTGATCTCCGGGCGGATAGGTATGCAGACCTTTCTCATCGCCCTGGAAAAATAGGCCGTCTCGTCGAGCGTCGTGCCCTTCATGACGAGCGCGACGAGAAATCCCGATATCTGGCCGTCGCTCAGCCTGTCCTCGTTGATGTCCGAGATGATCTCGTTGATCTCGGCCTCCGTGAGATCCTCTTTGTTCGTCAGCTTGTTAAGTATGTCCTTGTACATTTCTCTTCTCCTTTTCGGCTTACCCGTATGCGCCGGGACCGCGTCTGACGCGTCGTTGCGTCTTACGCGCAACAAAAAACCTGTCCCTGCATTCGAAAATGCTGGGACAGGAACGTATCCTGCGGTGCCACCCGGCTTGACGCGCCTTTAACGCGCCCTCTTAACGCATACGATCATATGCTGACTTTTGATGTCGGAGAGTCCAGCTCCGTCTCTCATACTCCGGCGCGCGCCGTTTCTGTTCGCCCTCGGAAGTCCATTCGGTCCTCTTTCCGACGCCGCGATCTCACCGCCCGCGGCTCTCTGTAAACGGAGTGGGAAGACTTACTACTCTTCTTCAACGGTTTAACGCATAATAGCACCGGCCGCGCGCCGTGTCAAGCGTAATCGGCCGGTTTTTTCAAATAACGCAAAACGGACGTCCCGGATACAGCGTCCGCGGGAGGCGCCGCCGTCAGAAGAGCGCCGTGCTGAGCGCGCGGACGGCTTCCTCGTAGCGCGAGGAATCTATCCCGACGATTATGTTCATCTCTC
>JAEEVI010000199.1 GCA_016287035.1 Bacillota bacterium | reverse complement strand
CGCCGAAGCGGCCGGCGCCGCGCCCCGCCGCGTGCTCGTCCTCGGGAACGGCACCGGCACGTACGCGACGCTCTGCGCTGAATACTTCGGCGAGGCGAGGATCGAGGGCGTCGAGATAGACGACAGGATAAGCGATCTCGCCTACGAATATTTCGATATGTCGAAGGACGTGGAGCTTACGACGTACGACGGCCGCGCGTATCTGCAGGCCTGCGACGGGCTGTACGACGTCATACTCGTGGACGCCTATCAGGATATAACGATACCGTTTCAGATGTCGAGCGTCGAATTCTTCTCGATGGTGCGCGATCATCTGGCCGACGGCGGCGTCATGGCCGTCAACATGAACATGCATTCCGACGGCGAGGGGAGCATAAACGAGGCGCTGTGCGACACCATCTGCGCCGTGTTCCCGCACGTGTACACCGTCGACGTGAGCAACAACACCAACCGCGAGCTGTTCGCCTCGCTCGGCGATCCGGCGGAGCTGCTGGCGCGGCGGGCGCCTTCGATCAGGGATCCGCAGCTGGCCTCGATGATGGACCGCGTCCTGCGCGGCCTCACAGTCTGCGAGCCGGGCGGCGGCATCCTCACCGACGACAGGGCGCCGGTCGAGGTCCTCGGCATGCGCGCGATAGACGAGCTGATCAGCGACGAGCTCGGCTATTACAGCAGCGTATTCAGGAGCCAGGGGATAAAAGGAATACTCACGATGCTGTAGATTCGGTCCGGAAGGAGCGGCAGGATATGGAAGACGAACGCAAAAAAGACCTTATAATATACGCGATCATCGCGGTGCTCGTACTGGCGCTGTGCGCCTGCTTCTGGGCCGACCGCAGGCGGAACGTCAGGCGCATGCAGGAGCTGACGCGCCAGTCGCAGCAGCTGAACGACGAGAGCGTCAGGAACAGGCAGAAGGGCGAGGAGATATACTGGAGCGTAAAGGACCAGATCTCCGGCAGCATCCCCGGCTTCGTATGCTGGGGCGACGAATGCGCCGCGGGCAACGGCTACGGCTCGCTCGAGACGAGGCTGGCGTCCAGGATAAACAGCGCCCTCGTCACGGATCTGGAAGACTCTTTCAGGAAGTTCTCGGGTCTCTATTACATGTCGCATCTCGACATACCGGTCGAGAACATGGGCGTCACCAACGAAGGCTTCTACGAGATACTCGCCAGAGCCGGCGTCAAGCAGGTGTTCACCGCCGAGGACATCGAGATACCCGCGGGCGCCGGAAGGCGCGACATGAGGCTGTGCGGCGCGTACGGCGGCGAGTATCATTTCTCGGAGCAGAAATACGTCAAATTCGGGACCACGACGGTCCTCGGCGTCGACGGCAGGCTCTACACAGGCAGCACCTATTACGACGACCTCCACTTCGTCATGGCCTTCGAGAGGAATGTGGCCGGGGAAGCTGTCACCGTGCCTGCCGGAACGCAGGTCACCTTCGCGGGCTCGGAGCAGTATCCCTCGTACATACCCGTGCTCTTCTTCGGGGAGCAGGAAGGCGTGCCGGCGGATATATTCATCGACGGCCTTAAGGGTATGATCGCGCGCTCGGGACGTGATGACGACGCGTACGTGGTCATCTGCAGCACGCCCGCGGGCTCGGAGCTCGACACGGCGCTGACGCAGGCCTTTATCGGGCATTACATCCAGTGCGACAAGAGCGCGGAGGATCTGCGGCTCGCGGATCTCAAGGTCATATCCGATCAGATATATTACAAGCTCGACGCTCTGGGCTGCTTCGACGGCGTAAAGCAGGCCGTCGGCCAGGCCGCCGCGGATCTCGCGGCGCTGTCGGCGAGATAACGCGCGTATGAAGGAACAGTTTTCGAGAACGGAGATGCTGCTGGGCAGCGAGGCGATGGAAAGGCTCTTCCGCGCGAGGGTCGCCGTGTTCGGCGTCGGAGGCGTGGGCGGCTTCGTGTGCGAGGCGCTGGCCAGGAGCGGCGTCGGCGCGCTGGAGCTGATAGACAGCGATACCGTCAGCCCGAGCAACCTCAACAGGCAGATCATCGCGCTGCACAGCACGATCGGAAGATACAAGGTCGACGTGATGAAGGAGCGCGTGCTCGACATAAACCCGGACGCGTCCGTGACGGTCCGCCGCTGCTTCTTCCTGCCGGAGAACGCCGGCGAGTTCGACTTTTCGCAGTACGACTACGTCGTCGACGCGGTTGACACCGTGGCCGCGAAGATAGAGATCGTCGTCAGGGCGAAGGCGGCCGGAGTCCCGGTCATAAGCAGCATGGGCGCCGGAAACAAGCTCAGCGCCTCCGGGTTCCGCGCGGCGGACATATACGACACGAAGGTCTGCCCGCTGGCGAAGGTGATGCGCAGGGAGCTGAAGGCCAGAGGCGTCGATAGCCTCAAGGTCGTCTATTCCGAGGAGCCTCCGAGGAAGCCTGACGCAGCGGAAGCTCCGCCGGATCAGGACGGACAGGCGCGCCGCAGCGCGCCCGGAAGCCTCGCGTTCGTGCCGTCAGCCGCGGGCCTCGTGATCGCCGGCGAGGTGGTGCTGGACATAGCGCTGGGCATGGACCGGTAGGAGCTTAAGAAAATTTTACGCGCGGCCGGAGCGCGCTCCCGCCCCGCGTTTTTTATTTTTGAAACCCATATTTTGCGCACAGGCTCTGTATTTTGCCCAAGTTATGGTATAATATACCCAAATTGTTGTGTTCAGCCGGAGGCGGCGCGCGCCGCGGCTTCCGTTCGGCACTTGCTTTAAAGATCTTCGGGGAGGAAGAGAGCTGTATGAAATCAATCAGGAAACACATCGCGTTTATACTCGCGCTCGCGATGCTGCTGGTATGCGTGCCGGCAGGCGCGTTCGCCATATCGAACGGCGAATACGTGCTCAAGGCCGTCATATACAACGGCACGGCGCAGACGATCATGGACAAGTCGATCGTCATCAAGGTCCCGCACAGCCACGAGGACAACATAGACCTTCGCGATCTCACGCTCGGATACGATCCGATGCTCCAGTACAACTGCAGCGTCAGCTATCCGGACGGCTACATGCTCGAGATCGGCAAGGCCTCGAAGAACATAAAGGTGGAATACAAGGCCAACAGCTCCACCAACACCACGGTCTACGAGTCGGTATACACGGTATCGGCGCTCAAGGCGGACTACGTCGCTCCGATCTACAGCGGCAGCAACATCACGCTCAGCGCGTCGCTCGACTCGACCAGCCTCGTCTTCAACTCCGATTCCATATACGACAACTATAAGCAGAACGACGGCGGCTTCATCACGAAGATCGGTTTCGAGACGCTCCTCAACGCGTCGGTCGCGGCGCTCCGCCTCAACGGCAGCAACGTCGACACGTCTTCCGAGACGTTCATCTCGATGTCCGACATCGACGCCGGCAGGCTGCGCATCGTTCCCAACAAGCAGGGCACGGCGACGTACAGGCTCAACGTGTTCAGCTCCGACAGCGACACGCCGATCGGCACCAACACCCTCACGGTGCAGGTGTTCTCCGCCCTCGACCTCGGAACGTTCTACTCGACGATAACGCAGCTCGAGACGGCCGCGATGCCGGGCGACGACATCGAGTCCAGCTTCTACAGCAATTCCGGCCTGGCGCTGCACCACGTGGTCTTCAAGACTCCTGTCACCGGCGGCAAGCTTTATCTCAACTACAGATCCAACGCCGATAAGGGCACCGT
>JAEEVI010000011.1 GCA_016287035.1 Bacillota bacterium | reverse complement strand
GAGGCGGCCGTTTCGCTCGGAAAGACAGTCCACGTCGGCATAGTCCAGTGCAAGGATTCGTTCTACGGCCAGCATTCTCCTGCGAAGATGCCTGTGAGCTATGAGCTCCTGCAGAAGTGGGAGGCGTGGAAGAGGCTGGGCGTAAAGGCTTCGGAGATGGAGTCCGCCGCGCTGTTCGTCGTCGCTTCGGCTCTGGGGTGCAGATGCGGGTCGTGCTTCCACGTTATCTGGAACCAGGAGAGGGAAGCAGCGGGTCTCGATCAGAACATGAGCGAGGATACCTCGGCATCGGTCCGCACGGCGGTCGAAGCCATGCGGCTGATAATACAAAGAGACAAAACGAATAATATGTAAACCTGGTGAGTTAAAGAAAGCGGGCTCCGAAACGGAGCCCGCCGCGCGTTATTCTTCGCCGTCCTTTTCCTCGTCGAACCAGGAGCTTATCTCCGCGCCGCTTACGGCGCCGAAGAACTGCTCCGCCAACTCGTAGGAGTTCTTCATCCCGTAGTCGGGATTGTTCTCGCCCGTGTTGTCGACCGGCTGCAGATCCTTGTTTATATCTTCGCTCATAGGTATACCTCCTGTAGTTCTTTTGCCGTTATGGTATTATATCACAAGATAAATCAGTCACATATACGCTTTAAGCAGAAAGGTCCCATTTTATGAAGAGGATCCTGCCGCTCGCAGCGGCCATAGTGCTGGCGCTCTCGCCGGTCCTCGCGTACGCGGACACGGGGCGTTCGACGCGCTCGATACTCATGGAGGGCCTCGGAGCTCTCGCCGTCGGCGCGGTCATGCTGCTCTTTATGGGCCGCAAAAAGTGAACGCGCCCGGCTCCCCGCCGCGGTCAGCTCAGTGTATCCGCGTCTGGGTGTCGTAGAGCAGGGCGTACGCTCCGCCCTTTGCCATGAGCTCCTCGTGGCTTCCCGATTCCTTTATCTCGCCGTCGTCTATCACTATTATCCGTCCGGCCTTGCGTATCGTCGAGAGCCTGTGCGCTATTATCAGCGTCGTCCGGCCTTTGGCGAGCTCGTCGAACGCGCTCTGTATCTTCGATTCCGTCACGCTGTCCAGCGCCGAGGTCGCCTCGTCCAGGATCAGTATCGGCGGATTCTTCAGAAATATCCTCGCTATCGCTATCCTCTGCTTCTGTCCGCCCGAAAGCAGCACGCCGCGCTCTCCGACGTACGTGTCGAAGCCGTCGGGCATCGCCATCACGTCTTCGTATATCTCGGCTTTTCTGGCGGCCTCCTCGACCTCCGCGAGGCTGGCTCCGGGCCTGCCGTAGCTTATGTTCTCGAACACCGTTCCCGCGAAGAGGAAGACGTCCTGCTGAACTATGCCTATCGCCCTGTGCAGCGACTTCTGCGTGACGTTCCTCACGTCCGATCCGTCTATCGATATGCTGCCGCGGTCGACGTCGTAGAAGCGCGGGATCAGCTGGCAGAGCGTGGTCTTGCCGCCGCCGGAGGATCCGACGACAGCTATCGTTTCTCCCGGCTCGATCTCCAGGTCGATGCCGTGCAGGATCTCGGCCGAATCGTACGAGAAATGCACGTCTTTGATCGATATCCTGCCGTCGGTGACGACGAGCTCCTCCGCGTCCTCCGCGTCCTTCATGTCCGTCTCCGTGCCCATCATCTCGCGGAAGCGGGCCATCCCCGCGAAGCCGGCGATGAACAGCTCCGCGCTTGTCGCGAGCTTTTTGACGGGCGCAATGAAGGTCGTTATGTAGAGGCTGAAGGTGAACAGGTCGACGTAGGTTATGCTGCCCTTCATGAGCAGCCAGCCGCCCATCGTAACGACCGCGACCGACATTATCCCGCAGAAGAACTCCATCGTCGAGTTGAACAGCCCGAACGCCTTGTAGTTATCCTTCTTTGAGATCTTGAACTTCTCGTTCGCCGTCCTGAACTTTTCGTATTCGATATCCTCGTTGGCGAACGCCTTGCCGGTGCGTATGCCGGCGAGCGCGGACTCGATCTCGGTGTTTATAAGTCCGGTGCGCTTCTTCACGGTCAGCGCGGTCCTCTGCTGGAACCTCCTGGTGAGGCTGACAGTTATGACGAAGATAGGCATCAGTATCGCCAGCATCAGAGCCAGGCGCCATTCGATCGTGAACATTATCGTTATCGCGCCGACGATCGTGACAACGGATATGAGCAGGTCCTCGGGGCCGTGGTGCGAGAGCTCCGTGATCTCGAAGAGGTCCGTGGTGACGCGGCTGAGCAGATACCCTGTGCGGTTCCTGTCGAAGAAGCTGTAGCTCATGGACTGGATCTTGCGGAACAGGTCGGCTCTCATGTCGGCCTCGACCCTTACGCCGAACTGATGTCCCCAGTACGTTATCACGAAATAGAGCAGGGCCCTTACAAGATACGCGGCCGCCACTATAGCCATCACCGTGAAGAAGGTCCTGTAGGCGTCGTTCGGAAGCCACGTGTACATAGCCTTCCTCGAGATGTACGGATAGGCGAGGTCCACGAAGCTCACGAGCAGCGCGCACGTCATATCGAGAAAGAAAAGTTTTTTGTGAGGGGCGAAATAATGCATAAAAATTGCAATACCCGACTTTTCTTGATATTCTTTAGTAGTCATACGAAAAACTCCTTATACCGGATCACGCGTCTGCGTTATCTTATCATTTTACCACATGCCGCTGATAATTTGGAAGTATGGAAAGAGCAGAGGTGCAAATGGACAGGCAGAAAAACGTTACCATAAAGGATGTCGCTAAGCTCGCCGACGTTTCGATAACGACGGTGTCGAGGGTCCTGAACAACAGGGACGATCTCGTAAATCCCCAGACCCGAAAGAAGGTGCTCGAGGCGATAAATGAACTGAGGTTCCGCCCCAACGCGATGGCCCAGTCGCTCCATTCCGACGCGACGAAGACGATAGGCCTCATCGTTCAGGATATATCCAATCCTTATTATCCGAGCATCGTCCGCAATATCGAGGAGAGCGCGCAGAAGTCCGGATACAGCGTCATCCTCGCCAACGCGCAGCGCTCGAAGAAGAAGACGCTCAAGATACTCGAGGTGCTGTGGGGCAAGAGGGTCGACGGTCTCATAATCGTCGGCGGCAGCGTCGTGCGCCACGAGGAGGAATACAGCTTCATACGCGACATGGGCGTGCCGACGGTCGTGCTCGGAAAGACGTACGGCCCGCAGCTCGTATCGGTGAGGGTCGACAATACCGTCGCCGCCAGGAGCGCGGCGGAATATCTCGTCAAAAGGGGGCACAGGCGCATAGGCATACTCACAGGGCCGCCGCAGTCCTCGTCGTCCGCCACGAGAGAGGCCGCCTGCAGGGAGGTCCTGGAGGAGAACGGGATAGAGCTCCCGGAGGAATGGGTCCTCCGCGGGGACTACACGTTCGACACGGGAGAGCGCGTCATCAAGACCCTTTATCCTATAGGAGGGAAGGACGGCGTGACCGCCATGTTCGTCCTCAACGACATGATGGCCATCGGCGCGATCAAGGGCCTGCAGAGCATGGGATACAACGTCCCCGACGACATCTCCGTCATCGGCTTCGACAACATCCAGAGCGCGACGTATATCAATCCCGGTCTGACCACGGTCGGCGTTCCCGTCGACAAGCTCGGACGCATCGCGATGGACAGGATGGCCCAGCTCCTCGCCGGAAAAGAAGTGCAGGCGGAGACCATCATCCCGACGTCTATAGTGGAGCGCGAATCCGTGGCCGAATATAAAGGATGACAACAGGAGGCAGCCGCGAAAAATTTTTCGGCTGCTTCTTTTTTTATTCTTGACTTGAAGCCGGGTGAATGGTATATTCTTTGTGAAAACGATTTCAGCACGACGGGGTACTTTGCGCTCTCGCGGCTGGATCTTTGTGAAAAACGTTAAATTTTTATCTTTCATAAAGGGTCGAAAGATCCGGGTCTTTAAAGGTCATGGAGGTTTAAACAATGGCAGAATTAAGACACAATTTGCTTGAGTGCTCCTACGTAGACGCGATCGAATGGTTCAAGAAGACAGATACCTGCATCGCGACCATCGGCAGCTGCGAAAAGCACGGCGCGCATCTTCCCCTCGGAACTGACAGCTACACCACTATCAACGTGACCGAGAGAGCGGCGAAGCTTGCAGACGTACCCCACACACCGCTTATGCCTTTCGGATATTCTCCGCATCACATGGGCCGTGTAGCGGAAGGCTGCGGCACCATCACTCTTTCCGCGAACACCTACAGAGCAATGCTGAAGGACATCGCAAGGAGCCTTATCTATCACGGAGCTAACAAGATCGTCTTCGTAACCCACCACGGTTCCAACACCAAGCCGATCGACGAGCTTCTCCGTCAGATCCGTTACGGCTACGGCGCATTTGCCTGCTTCTACAAGACACCGACCGAGAGAGAGTGCGAAGTAGTAAAGGGCATCCTCGAAGGACCTCCCGAAGAGACCCCGGGCTGGCACGCAGGCGAGATGGAGACCGCGCAGGTCATGGCACACGACATGAACCTCGTCAACATGGACAGAGCAGTCAAGGATACGGCGCACGCACCGCGCTGGATGGGCCCCGAGTTCAGCAAGATCGACGGAACCATCACCGTAAAGTACAAGGGATCCGAGAACATCTTCGTACCGATGGATCACCACGAATACGCTGACCACGCGACGATCGGCAACCCGTTCCGCGGCACGCCGGAGAAGGGTCTTGCGCTGTTCGAGAAGGAAGCTGAGCACCTCGCGAGCTTCATCAACGAAGTCAAGAAGTTCCCGTTCACCGTCGACATCAAGGACAGAGCGTTCCCCGACAGAGCTTAATCAAAACGAGCTTTTCTGCCGGACGCGGGTCCGGCGCGACACGTTCTCCCCGGGATCTTTCCCGGGGAGGGCGTGCATTGTATATCTAAAAGGACTTTACTGGTAAGGAAAGAGAACGGATATGCAGAAGTCGATAGCACTGATCGTCACAGTAGACACAAAGGAAGCGGAGGCCCATTTCCTTCGCGATTTCATCGAAGAAAGAGGCTTTAAGGCCCCCGTGCTCGACGTGAGCACGAGGCTCAGCCACAAGTCTTCGGAAGTTTATCCCTGCAACGTCGTATGCGAAAAGGGTGGAGCTACGCTCGAGCAGCTCTCCAGGATGCGCAGAGACGACATGATGCAGACCATGGGAGAGGGGTCCGGCAGGATCCTGCTCGACCTGTACTCAAAGGGAGAGCTCGGCGGCGTCATTTCCGTAGGCGGAAACCAGGGTACCGCGATCGCCTCCATCGCAATGAGGATGCTCCCCGTGGGCGTCCCCAAGCTCATAATCTCGACAGTCGCATCGGGCAACGTAAGGCCCTATGTTGAATACAAGGATATATTGATGATGTTCTCCGTAGCCGACTTCCTCGGAGCGGACAACTTCATAAGCCGCACGATCCTCACGAACGGAGCGGGCGCCGTCATGGGCATGGCGCAGTACGGCCAGCCCCTTACGCGCAGCAAGCGCCCCGTTATAGCCACAACCGCATTCGGAAACACCGATCCCGCCGTCGCGCACGCGCGCAGGATCCTCGAATCCAAAGGCTACGAGGTCGTGTCGTTCCACGCTTCGGGAGCCGGCGGATCTGCTCTCGAATATATGGTAGAAAACGGATATATCTCCGGCGTCCTCGATATGACCACGCACGAAGTCCTCGCCGAGGTCTGCGGCGACGGCACCGATATCTATACGCCGCTGCGCCCCAGGCTCGTCGAAGCGGGAAAGAAGGGCATACCCCAGGTCGTCGTGCCCGGCGCCATCGAATACTTCTGCTTCGGCGCTCCCGACACGATCCCCGAGAGATACCGTCAGAACATGACCCACTATCACAATCCGTACAACACGAACGTGAGAGCTTCCGCCGAGGAGCTCGTGTACACGGCCAAGAAGTTCGCCGAAAAGCTGAACGCGTCCAAGGGCCCAGTCGCGGTGCTCCTGCCCCTGCAGGGCTTCTCCGCGAACGGCCACATCACAGGGACGCTCTATCAGCCCGAGACGGACAAGCTGTTCATAGAGGAGCTCAAAAAGCATCTCGACCCGAAGATCGAGCTCGCCGAGTACGACAATAATATTAACGACGCGGAGGTTTCGACTGCCGCTGCCGATAAAATGATTCAATTAATGGAACAGTAAAGGAACTATAAGGAAGGAGAACTTAACACATGACTTATGAGATCCCCAAGACAATGAAGGCTATGATCCTCTACGGGCCCGACGACATGAGAATGGTCACCGACAAGCCCGTTCCCCATCCCGGCCCCGGAGAAGTCCTCGTAAAGGTCGCCGCCTGCGGCATCTGCG
>JAEEVI010000198.1 GCA_016287035.1 Bacillota bacterium | reverse complement strand
GGACTGGCCGAAGCCCTCCATTATCTGAAGGCCCGTAGCCGCCTCGAACTGGCGGAACACCTCGGGGTTGAGAGCTTCGCCGGCTATGCTCGCGTGCTTTATGGAGCTGAGATCGTAATTCGAAAGATCCTGCTTGATGAGCATCCTGTACATCGTCGGAGGCGCGCAGAACGTCGTTATGTGATACTTCGCGAACAGCGGGAGTATCTTAGCGGCATCGAAGCGCTCGAAGTCGTACACGAAGATCGCGGCCTCGCTGAGCCACTGGCCGTATATCTTGCCCCACGACGCCTTTGCCCAGCCGGTATCGGATATCGTGAGATGCAGTCCGTTCGGGTCGACCCTCTGCCAGTATTTCGCGGTGATGTAGTGGCCGAGCGGGTATCTGTAATTGTGCGCGGCAAGCTTCGGATATCCGGACGTTCCGGACGTGAAGAACATGAGCATCGGGTCCTCCCCGCAGGGGGAATCCGCGCTCCTCCTGAAGCGGCGCGTGTAGAAGCCGACCTCGGCGTTGTAGTCGTGCCAGCCCTGGCGTTCGCCGTTGACGCCTATCTTTATGAGGGGTATGCCCGTCTCCTGCTCGGCGAGCTCGACCTGGCGGGCAGTATCGCCGTCCATGGTGCAGACGATGGCGGAGACGCCCGCGAGCTTGAACCTGTACGAGAAATCGTGCTGCAGCAGCTGGCTCGTCGCCGGGATCGCGACGGCGCCTATCTTGTGGAGGCCGAGCACCGCGAACCAGTACTGGTAATGCCTCTTGAGCACGAGCATCACCTTGTCGCCCCGCTTTATGCCGAGCGAGGTAAAGTAGTTCGCGGCCTGCGCGGAGCCGTCCTTCATGTCCTTGAACGTGAAGCGGTGCTCCGTCCCGTCGTCGGCGACGTGAAGCATCGCGAGCTTGTTCGGATTCCTGCGGCCGAGCTTGTCGACGACGTCGAACGCGAAGTTGAACTTGTCCTCGTCGTGGAACGATATCGTCTGGATGAGGCCGTTCTCGTCCTCCGTAGTGTCGATGAAGGCGGAGGCGATGCTGCCCTCCTCCTCGGGAACTACAGCCGCGCCTCTGTCCGTGAGGATCTTTCCGTCGAGCGTCAGATTGTCGGCCTGCTGCTCGTGGAGCACTATCGCGTAGAACAGGCAGTCCTTTCCGTCGGCTGCGACCATTCCGTGGGGGATGGAGCTGTCGTAGTAGATGCAGTCGCCCTCGTGCAGTATCTCGATGTGCTCGCCGACCTGCACCTTGAGCGTTCCGGATATTATGAGGTCGCATTCCTGGCCGATGTGGGTCGTGAGCTCTATGTCTGTGTGGAAGGCCCTGGCGCTGTACTTGTTCTCTACGTACAGCGGGTCCGCGATCCTGCTGTGGAAGCCGGTCGCCATGTTGTAATAGATCATCTCGTGGGCCTGCTCGATCTTCTGGCCGCCGCCGGCGCGCGTGACGGTGTACGACCTCAGCTTCGGGCTCTGGCCTTCGATGAGGTCGGTTATATCGACGCCGAACGCGAGGGAGCAGCGGTACAGGAACGCGAAGTTCAGATCGCTCTTTCCGCTCTCGCAGAGGAGGTATTCCTCCTCCGTCGTATCGGTCTTGGCGGCCATCTCCGCCGCCGTGAAGCCGGATATCTCCCTGAGCTCGCGGATCCTTCCCGCCATCTCCTGGATCTTGATATCCAGTCCGTTAAAAGTTTCAGCCATCATTTACCTCCAAACATCTGCATGTGAGGCGGTCAAACAAAAACGCCCGTCTCAAACTACAGCTTTGAGACGAGCGAATGCCCGCGGTACCACTCAAATTGCATACACCTCGCGATGTATACCGCTTTTCGGGTCCTGTCAGACCCTAAGCACTTACGCAGCTTACGCGGAAGGGTTCTACTTGCCTGGGCTTTCTTCCCTCCGACTCGGGAGCTACATGTCCTGCGCCGTTCATTCCGCTCTTTCACCGACCGGCGGCTCTCTTTGATGAACGATTGCGGAGGACCCTCTCCGTCAAAGTCTTTAAAATATTGCAAACAACATAACACCGTATTTTTTCTTTGTCAAGGAAAAAGTGACGGAAAAATGCCCGCAGCGCCTGATATCGCTATACGACCGGCGCCGAAGATATGTGGCTGACCTCGCCGGGGCCAAGCTCCGCGACCGCGAGGGCCTTTTTGACCTTCATCGTCGAAGTCTTCGGCATCGGCTTCCCGCTCGCGGCGAGATACGATATATGCTTGTAGCGCACGAGCCCGTCGTTGACGGCCTTCACGTCCTGCCAGACGTACGCCTTCAGGTCCTCGTCGCTGAAACCCGGGGGAAGGGACGGCCATCTGAGCGCTGCCGCGGACCTGTCGTAGACGATCTTGAGAGCGGGCAGCGGATCGGCGGGATCCCCGTATCCCCACACCATGCACTCCGTGACGTACGCGAGCCTTCCGAATATGTCCTCGAGCTCCTCTGGATATACGTTCTTTCCGTTCTTGAGGACTATGACGTTCTTCCTCCTGCCAGCGATGAACACGAATCCGTCGGAGTCGATCCTGGCGAGGTCTCCGGTGTAGAACCTTCCGTTCCTGATCACCTCGTCCGTCGCGCTCTGATCCTTGTAGTACCCCTGCATGACGGACGGGCTGTTCGTCCAGAGCTCTCCTATGCCGTTCTCGTCGGGGTCCTCGATGCCCGCCTCGATGCCGCGCATGACCTTTCCGACGGAGCCGTACCTTACGCACTGGACGCTCTCGCCCGCTATGACGGGCGACGTCTCCGTGAGGCCGT